>JAILNT010000051.1 GCA_024691265.1 Treponema sp.
TATTTTTTAGTATACTCCAATTTAAAATGTAATTATAGAGTTTATATATAATCACTACAATTTATATAAAATAAAACATTTCTATTAATTGCGTCTACAGTATATATGAAAAATATGTCTGTAGCGATTTATAAAATATTATTTAAATTGCCTGCTATAATTGTAATTTTTATTAGCTGGTATCTTTCTTCTCAGGAAAGAGTACCAATGCCAGATTTTGCCAATTCAGATAAATTAGTTCATTTTATTTGCTTTGGAGGTCTAGCGTTTTGCTTTGCGTTTTGGTTTTGTATTAAAAACTGGAAAAAACATATAAAAAGAAATAGTGTTATTTGTATAGCATTAACTTCTTTATATGGAATTATAGATGAGATTCACCAGTCATTTACTCCAGGAAGGTCTTGTAGTGTATTTGATTGGCTTGCAGATACAGCTGGTGCTACTGCAGGAATCTTTGTGTATGTATTGCTGCTTTCTATTTTGATTAATACAGTATGGAGGACAAAATATGGACAAGAATGAAATGAAAGATTTAGCTAATGGTGAAAAATTGGAGGGCATGGAAGAAATTTTAAATCTTCTAAAAGATAACGCCCGTCTTTCTGTAGAAGATATTTCTGCAATGACAAGAAAAACTCCTGAACAGGTAAAAGCTATAATCAGAAAACTCGAAGATGAAGGTATAATTCTAAAATATGCGGCTATCATAAATCCAGAAAAGGATAATAACCAGAAAGATAAGGTTAGGGCTGAAATTGAAATACAGGTTACACCTGAAAGAGAAAAAGGCTTTGATGGTCTTGCAGATAGAATATATAGATTCCCACAGGTAAAATCTGTTTATCTTATGAGTGGAGGTTACGACCTTAAAGTTATTATAGAAGGTGATACTCTCCAAGATGTAGCATTTTTTGTTGCTCGAAAGCTTTCAACACTAGAGGGAGTTCGTTCTACAAAGACTCATTTTATATTGAAAACCTATAAGGAAAATGATGTTTTATATGTAGAAGACAATATTGACCGTCGTGAAGGAGTTACTGCATAAAAATGAATACCAGAGAAGACAGATTTAGTAAATCTCTTTTGGAAACTCCCCCTAGCGGTATCAGAAAGTTCTTTGAAATGCTTATAGGGCATGATGATGTAATTTCATTATCTGTTGGAGAACCAGATTTTCCAACTCCATGGCAGATGAGAGAAGAAGCTTTTTATCATCTTGAAAAAGGTCATACTTCGTATACATCTAACTGGGGATTACTCGAGCTTAGAGAAGAAATCTCTAAATATATGGAACGTTATGGAATGTTCTATAATCCAAAAAATGAGATTTTAGTAACCGTTGGTGCAAGTGAGGGTGTTGATGCAGTTTTAAGGGCAATATTGAATCCTGGTGATGAAATTATTGTCTGTCAGCCTTGCTATGTAAACTATACACCTTTGGCATATCTTACAGGAGCTAAAGTTATTGAAATAGACACTTCTGTAAACGGATTTCATCCTACAGCTGAACAAATAAAAGCAGTTATAACTCCTAAAACAAAAGCTATAATGATGTGTTCTCCAAATAATCCTACAGGAACAATGATTCCTAAAGATGAGCTTGAGAAAATAGCTAAGGTTGTTGTAGAAAATAAAATATGGTGTATAAGTGACGAAATCTATTGTGAGCTTGCTTATGACGGAGCTAAACATGTTTCAATAGGAAGCTTCACAGGAATGAAAGATTATGCCATAATACTTAATGGTTTTTCAAAATCCTTTGCCATGACTGGTTGGCGTATTGGCTATATTGCAGCTCCCCCAGATTTGATGGCTCAAATGGTAAAACTTCATCAATATAATACTATTTGTGCTCCTATTATGAGTCAGTATGCAGCTATTGAAGGTCTTAAAAATGGCTGGAATGAAGTTGAAAAAATGCGTATAAGCTATCAACAAAGACGTAATTTAATGTATAAAGCTTTTTGTGATATGGGACTTTCTGTTCCTGAGCCTACAGGAGCTTTTTATATGTTCCCAGATATTACTCCAACAGGTATGACTAGTGAGGAGTTTGCAACAAAACTCTTTCAAGAATATTCTGTTGCTGTAGTTCCTGGAAGTGTTTTTGGGAAGGGCGGCGAAGGTCATATAAGGTGTTGTTATGCTACAAGCATAGATAAAATAAAAATTGCCCTGGAAAGAATACGGGATTTTGTAGAAAAGAACCGACAATAAATATATCAAAGGGAGTTTTTTTATGGACAGTAGTTTGCCTTTTATAATTGCAGCTATAGCAGTTTTTGTAGTAATTGCAATTCTGCTTTCGCTTTCAGGAAGAAAAGGCGGCAGTGGAGGTAATAGACAGAAAGGTCGTGCAGCTATAATAAGAGAGGCTTCGCATAAACTTTCTGTTAATCCTCATAATCCTGCCGGTCTTATTCCATTAGGCGAATTATATTTTACAGAGCAATTGTGGGACAAAGCTTATCCTTTATATGATACGATGTTTACTATTGCACCTGCTCATCATGAAATAGACCCGCTAATTGCATCATTAAGACAAGGTATTTGTGCTATAAAACTTAATAAGATAAATGAGGGTATGAAGGGCTTACTTTCTGCATATAAACTTGCACCTAATAATGCAGATGTAAATTATTATCTTGGATATGCCTTCTTTAAATCTTCTGTTTATGATAAAGCTATTCCTCTTTTGAAAAAGACTTTAATGCTAAATCCTGAAGCTCAAGATGTATATTGTATTTTAGGTTCAAGTCTTTATCATTCAAAGCATTATAGAGATTCATTGCCATACTTAAAAAGAGCCTTGGACAATAATCCTGAAGATAAAGAATCTCTTTTTAATATGGCAGATGCAATGCAGGAATCAGGCATGGCTGATAAAGCAATGAAGATATTCTTGCATTTGCGTCCAGACCCTGTATTTGGAGCTCGTTCTTGTCTTGCTTGTGGTATAAATCACGCTAAAAATGGACAGAATGATAAAGCTATTTCAGATTATGAAATAGGTTTAAGACATGAAAATATTCCTCCTGAAACATTGCTTGAATTACGTTACAGACTTGCACAGTGCTGCTTTGCTACAAATGCCATTGCAAAAGGTATTGCAAGTTTAAGACAGATACAGGCAATGAATCCAAATTATAAAGATGTTGCAGCTTTACTTAGTAGATATCAGGAATTGAGCCAGAATACCAACTTACAGGTATTCCTTTCTTCAGGAACGAGTGATTTTGTAGCTTTATGTAGAAAATTTGTGGCAGCATTCTATAAAAGGGCTAATATAAAGATTATGGATATTTCTGTTAATCCCAACTTCACAGAGATTCTTGCAGATATTGAAAATACAAGATGGGAAGATACAGAAGTATTCAGATTTTATAGGACTACAGGTTCTATTGGAGAACTCTTTTTAAGAGATTTTCATGCAAGAGTAAGAGATTCTAAAGCTGATAAAGGTGTTTGTGTAACAGCAGGTACATTTACAGAAGAAGCTCATAAATTTATTGAAGGACGTCCTATAGACCTTGTAGAAAAGCAGGGACTTACAAAAGTTCTTAAACAGATTGATATGTCGAATTAATTTTTAACTTGATTTGTCAAATAAAAAAGCCAGAGAAGTGAATATCTTTATCAGATGTTCTTTTTCTTCGGCTTTTTTTATTTGCTTTTTTTATTTCTTATAAAAGACAACAAGATTTCTTTCTCTCTTGTCTTCTTCCTTTTCTACGTCTACAGTAAGATATGGAACAGTTAAAGGAATCTGTTCATAAGAATCTACAATCTCCTTTATACCTGCCATTTCTTCTACAATTTTTTCACTTCTTGCTTTGTAGGCTGCAACAATTCCGCCTAGCTTCAGCATAGCAAGAATTGTCTTTGTCATGTCCAGTGTTAGAGGTCTGAAAGCTCTAAATGTAGCCATATCTAAAGATTTTTTGTGAACTCTTTCGGCTTCTTTATTCATGACTGTTACATTTTGAAGTCCTAAAACTGCTATTGTATTTTCCAAAAAAGAGCATCTCTTTTTCATTCTTTCTATTAACCTGAAGTCATATTCAGGAAACACTGTAGCAAGAACAATACCTGGAAAACCTGAACCGCTGCCAATATCACCAATTACAAGCTTTTCATTTTCTCCAATAAGATTATCCTTTAGTGAAGATGCAAGTTTCTCTATATAAGGAGCTCCAGCAAGACTATCTAATACATGGTTTACAGCAAGTTCATCATAATCATCTGTACCTACAAGATTACATGTTTGATTGAAGAGCTGAATTTCTTTTATATAGCTGTCCATTTTACTTTCGATGAAAGCAGCTTTTTCTCCAGAAAAACCTAGTTTTTCAATACCTGTGTGAAGTTTGTCTGACATAAAAAATCCTAAAAATTATTGATTTGTTCCAATATCAAGAAGCATATCAACCTGCTTACCGGCTTCTGTTTTATGAAGTGTCACAAGATTTCCTGTTCTTTCAGCCTGTAAAGAAGGAATATTGGAAAGTTGATATACATAAGAATATGGGTTAGGTTTATCTTGTGAAACAGAAAGAGCTACTTCATATATTTCATTACCATTTTTCGAACCTATAGGGTGAAACAAAAGATAAAAAGTTTCTGTGTAAAAACTTCCATCTGAAAGATATCTTCTGTCACCTGTTACAAGAAATGAGCCGTCAATTTGTGGCTGCGAAACATATACTGTACGACAAGTTGAGAGAATACTATAACCGTTTACAATAAAACGTAAGAGAGAAGCTGTTGCCCTTGGAATAACATTTTCCTGCTTTACAGTATCATTTATTACAGCTGTTTCAGAATAATTAGAAAGTTCCTGTTCACTCTTTGGTTCTGTAGTAAGTGTATGATTTGAATTTTTTAAAGATTCCTGAGTACTTGAAATCTGTTTCTTCAAATCTGCTATTTCATTCAGAATTTGCTGCAATAAAGCTAAAGTTGAAGAAGCATTTCCTGCGTCATTAGGTGTTGTAAGATTGCCTAGTAAACCTAGATTACCAAGAGATGATATATCTGTAGCAGAAAGAGTAGCCTTTTGTACATTTTGAGTAACATTAGTTGTGCTAGTATTAGTGCTTGTTGATGTATTCTGACTTGAATCCTTATTATTGCTTGAAGAATTACTTTTTGTAGAAGTTTCTCCAGGTGTATAAAAAGATTGAGAATAAGTTGGAACAGAGACACTTGGCATCGATGGCATGGAAGGCATGCTTGGCATTTGTACAGAACTACTAGTTTGAGCATTTCCCATACAAACAATTCCTAGTGCTAATAATGATGTTAAAAAATATTTACATACTTGCAAGGCTTTCCTCCACGACTTCAAGACGCTTTTCCAGTTCGTTTATAGTCTTTGTAAGTCTTTGTTTTTCTTTTTCAAGCTTTTCTTTAGGGTCTACTGTAACATTAGCTTTTCTTTTCATCATTTCCCTTACGGTTTCAGGGCTCTTTTTGCTTTCTCCCAGTAGTTCCTGTTCTGCATTTGCTCTTTCTTCCGGTTTTTTTATGGAACTAACAAGTTTCATATTTTCAAATCCAATAGCAGGATTAACTGGAACAGAAGCAACCTTTGTTATTGTCTTTGCAGCCTGTCTTGGCAATTTCAATATTCTATCAAGATAATCTTCATAGCGTATATTTGCATTTTCACAGAGTTCGTGTGCTTTTGCAAGCTTTTTTCCAAACTCAACCATTAATTTACCATTTGCTTCAAGATAATTTGTTCTAATCTCTTTTGTAAGATTATCTAAATCAGGGTATTCATGAAGGTCAATTTCGTAATAACCTTTTTCTTCTGCTACAGCAAGAAGACCATGAAATCTTGCCCAGAATGCATTTGTATGAACTTTAGAACTCTTTGCAGGAGCTTTACCTCCAGAAGCTTCTATTTCTTCTTCATTTATGAGGTGATGAGTATATTCATGAATCGCAGTATACATAAGCTGATTGTCAGTTTTGAAATTCTTATTATGTAAAAGAATCTCTCTTGTATCAGGTTTATAAAGCCCATTAACTCTTTTACTTTCTTTACCTGTCAGAGTAACTGTGAAGTCAAGATTTGTATTTTCTATTTCAAGCAATCTGCTTTTAATTGTTTCGTTATCCATAAAAATATTATCCCCTGTATCTAAAAGTAAATATAACTTAAAAAATAATTATGACATACAGCCCATACTAGCTAATATCAAAGAGCTTGCAACAGTTGCGGCAGTTTCCGTTCTTAAAATCCTTATACCCATGCCACAACGAATAAAGCCTTCTCTTTCAAGCTTTTCTCTTTCTCTTTCGCTCCAGCCTCTTTCACTTCCTATAGCTGCAACAACATGCTCTATATCTGCATGTTCTTTCATTAAATCAACAAGACTCATTTTAGGATTAACATTATCTAAAGCTATGAAAAGAGTTTTTTTATCTTTATATTCACTTTTTATGCTTTCTAATGATTCTCTAAGATTTTGGTGCATGAAAAGCTCTGGAACATGGGTACTGGCTGCCTGTACACTTCCATCTAAAAGCATTTGATAGGCAGCACCCTTTTGTACTAAAGTGGATTGTAAATAAGATTTTTCACCTAATTCAGTTCCTGTAAGATGCAAAGAACAGGCTCCAAGGCTTGCAACATCTCTCATAAGGCGTTTTAGCTGTATTGGACGAGGAAAACCTATTATCAAAGATAAAGGATACAGAGGTTTTCCGTCACTTTCTTCTGTAAAGGTGTAATTTATTGTTCCAGTCTTGAATTTATTGTCTGGAGAATCATTTATATTGATTGCTGTTATGGTTGCTTTACCAGCTTTTCCACCTATAACACCGGCTGAAAAGCTTTCTCCTGCTTTTTTGTGCAGTATCTTTAATATGTGCTTTCCGCGTTCATCATTGATGTCTAAAGGTTTTCCGATTTCTTCTGAAGAAAAAAGACAGATGTTCATAGATTCTAAAAATTATAGACTGATTATATACATTATTCAAGAAACTATAAGAAAGCTTACAGACAAAAAAAGCACCTTGAACTTAATCAAGATGCTTCATGGGCCATCTAAGATTTGAACTTAGGACCAAAGGATTATGAGTCCTCTGCTCTAACCGCTGAGCTAATAGCCCGAATTGAGATATATTTTATCAAATATTATTAATTTTAGTCAAGATGAAAAATCTTTATACAACAAGGCTTAATATTTTGCGTCCCAATCAGTTATAAGTAAGCCATCTTTATCTGTGAAATTTCCACAAAGAATAACTACTAAATCAATTAAAGCCCATACATAGCCTAAACCAAAACAACATGATAATAATATTTGTAAAACTGCTGTTCCGGTTTTTCCTACATAAAATCTGTGAATGCCTAAAGCTCCAAGAAAGAAAGCTAGTAAAGCTGCTACTGTACGGCTTTTATTAGATACATTTGGATTTCTTGCATTTGAAGAATTATGAATTACTGAAATTAATTGGTCAGTACCACAAAAAGGACAAAATCTTGTGTCATCTGTAATTTCTTTACCACATTTTTTACAAAACATATTTCCCCTCTTTTTTTGTTTATTTTTTAAGTCCATAATTTTTGATGGACATTAAAATTATGCATTTGATTTTTGAAAGCACTGCATTCATGCTTTATATATAATTTATTATAATTAATCTTTCAAGTAAATAATTGATATGAAATTATA
>JAILNT010000057.1 GCA_024691265.1 Treponema sp.
AAATAAAGAAAGATAATCCTGATACTCCATATGATGATTCTGAATATAGAGATAATCTTGTTCTTTCATCTGAAACTGTGACTAAGAAATGGAATGGTACAGGTTATAATCCAGAAGGACCTGCAGGAACAGACGGTGAAACTCCTCCTGTATATTCTGATATGTCAAATGTTATTGGGCGTATGGAAGAAACAGGTGTAAAGCAAAATAATGTTGTAAATAAAACTGAAACTCAGAAAGAAGTAAGTCCTACTATAAAAACAATTACTGTTGGTGTTAATATCGATGGTAAGTGGGAAAGACAGTATGACGAAAAAGGAAGACTAAAGCTTACTCCTCAAGGTGGTATTGAGCGTGTATATACACCTTTAACTGCCGAAGAACTTGCTTCTGCAAGAGATCTTGTTATAATGGCTACAGGTTCTGATAAAGAACATGTTACAGTTACAAATATACAATTTGACCGTTCTGTAGAATTTGATGCAGAAGATGAAGCTTTCAGACGCGAAGAAGAAACAAGAAAGATGATAATCTATATTCTTGTTGGTGTTGCTGCGGTTCTCTTTGTATTTATTCTGTTTCGCTTTATTACACGTGAGCTTGAAAGACGTAAGAGACTTCGTGAAGAAGAAGAACTTCGTAAACAGCAGGCTGCTCGTGAAGCTGCTTTGTGGGATGCTAGAAATGACGGCGTTGAAGTTACAATGTCTGTTGAGGAAAGAAAGCGTGCTGAACTTCAGGAAGGTGCTATTGCAATGGCAAAAGAGCATCCTGAAGATGTGGCAATGCTCATACGCACTTGGTTGATGGAGGAGTAAAATATGTCTGATGCTGCAAAATCTTCTGCTAAATCTGGAGGAAAGAGTTCTTCTGGTTCTGGCAAGAAGGGCGGTGCCAAAGATTATAAAAGCCTTAATGGACGACAGAAGGCTGCAATATTTCTTGTCCTCCTTGGTAGTGATGTTTCATCAGAAATAATGAAGCACTTGCGTGAGGACGAAGTTGAAACTTTAACATTTGAGATTGCAAGACTTGATCCTATTGAATCAGATATAAAGGATCAGATATTGGCTGAATTCCAGGATTTGATGAATGCTCAAAATTTCATCACTTCTGGTGGTATTGATTATGCAAGAGAGCTTCTCGAAAAATCATTGGGAAGTCAAAAAGCCATAGATATCATTAATCGTCTTACAAGTTCTTTGCAAGTTCGTCCATTCGATTTTATCAGACGAACAGATCCTTCTCACTTGTTAAACTTTATTCAGCAAGAGTATCCTCAAACTATAGCGTTGATTCTTGCTTATCTTGAACCTAACAAGGCTGCTATTATTCTTTCAAGTTTACCTGAAGATATCCAGCCTGAAGTTTCTAAAAGACTTGCTACGATGGACCGTACATCTCCAGATGTTCTTCGTGAAGTTGAACGAGTTCTTGAAAAGAAACTTTCTACTCTTTCTAGTGAAGATTATACAACAGCCGGTGGTATTGACAGCGTTGTTGATATCCTTAATCTTGTTGATCGTAGTTCTGAAAAGGCAATCATTGAATCTCTTGAAGAAGATGACCCTGATTTGGCAGAGGAAATCAAGAAACGTATGTTCGTATTCGAAGATATTGTTATGCTTGATGACCGTGCAATTCAGAAAGTTCTTCGTGAAGTTGATGCACAGGAGCTTGCAAAGGCTCTTAAAAGTGTTGATGCTGAAGTTCAGGATAAAATATATAGAAACATGTCTAAACGTGCAGCTAGTATGTTGAAAGAAGATATGGAATATATGGGTCCTGTTCGTATAAAAGATGTTGAAGAAGCACAGCAGAAAATTGTTAGTGTTATCAGACGACTTGAAGATAGTGGTGAAATTGTTATTGCCCGTTCAGGTGAAGACGAGATGGTTGTATAAAAAGCGGGGTAATGAACGATGTCTGACGAAGCTAAAATTGAAAGCGTTTATATGGCAAAACGTGTATTCCGTCCGAATGAAGTTGAAGTTAAGACGGGCGGTGTGATGCTGCCTTTGATGCACGAATATGTACCAAAAGTTGAAACTGTAGAAGTTGTTGAAGAACCTAAGTATGAAGGGCCTACAGCAGATGATTTAAGGCGTGAAGCAGAAGATTTTAAGATTCAGTGGGAAGTTGAAAAGCAGGATATGCTTAATAAGGCTAAAGCTGAAGCTGATGAAATTATAAAAAATGCTGAAAATGCTGCTTTTGACCAGGTAAAAATTCAACAGGATAAGGCTCAGGTTTTAAAGGCTGATGCTGAAAAAGAAGCTGCTGATATTATTCAGAAAGCAAAAGACGAAGCCGCAGCTTTAATGAGTAAAGCTAAAGCAGAAGAAGCTTCTTTAAGGTCTGCTTCGAATGAAGAAGGTTATGCTACAGGTCGTGAAGATGGCTTTAAGCAGGGGCAGGAAGAAGTACAGCGTCTTATTTCAAGATTGCATTCTATGCTTGAAGGCGTTCAAAATCGTAGGCAGGCTATTCTTGATGAAACTGAACAACAAATTGTAGATCTTGTTCTGCTTATGACACGAAAAGTTGTAAAAGTTCTTTCGGAAAATCAGAAGAATGTTGTTATGGCGAATGTGCTTTCTGCTTTGAAAAAAGTAAAGGGACGTGGAGGAGTTATCCTTCATGTGAATTTCGCTGATGTAAAGCTTACAACTGAGCATATAAAAGATTTTATTGCATCTGTTGAAAGTGTAAAGGGAATAACGGTTGCAGAAGATTCAACAGTTGACCAGGGTGGTTGTATTGTTGAGACTGATTTTGGTGCTATTGATGCTCGTATTTCAAGTCAGCTTGCAGAACTTGAGCAGAAGATTCTTGAAATCTCTCCTGTTAAGAATATTGCAAAGACAGATTCGTCGAAATCAGATACAAAGGGTCTTTAATCATTTAGAAGGCTCATTATACTAACGGGCTTGTTATTTTAAGGACTTGTATATTGATGGAAAACTTATTCAATAAATATTTAGAGAGTGTTGAGCGTACTGAGACTATTTTATATACGGGTTCAGTTATTTCTGTGACTGAAAATGTTATAAAAAGTTGTGGACCATATTCTGCTAAAGGTGAGATTTGTTCTATAAAAATGCCAGATGGAAAATCTTCTATTCTGGCAGAAGTTGTTGCTATAGAAGGAACAACCATAAGTTTAACAGCCTATGGTTCTACTAATGGAATTAAGATTGGCTGTGAAGTAGTTGCTTCTGGTCATGTTCTTGAAGTTGGTGTTGGAGATGCTCTTCTTGGTAGGGTTATTGATGCAACTGGTAAGCCTTATGATGGAAAAGGTGAAATTGTTCCTTCTGCATTTTATCCTGCTATAGCATCTGCTCCAAATCCTATGTTACGCCGCCCTATAAATAAGCGTATTGTAACAGGTGTTAGAGCTATTGATTCTTTGCTTGCTGTAGGTAGAGGTCAACGTCTTGGTATTTTCGCTGGAAGTGGTGTTGGAAAGTCAACTTTACTTTCTATGATTGCACGAAATACTAATGCAGATGTTAATGTTATAGGATTGATTGGTGAACGTGGGCGAGAAGTTAAGGACTTTATAGAACGTGACCTTGGAAAAGAAGGTTTGAAGCGTTCTGTTATTGTTGTTGCAACTGGAGACCAGCCTTCTATTTGTCGTCTTCGTTCTGCTTATGTTACCACTGCTATTGCTGAATATTTTCGTGACCAGGGAAAAGATGTAATGCTTATGTTTGATAACGTTACTCGTTTTGCCCATGCTCAGCGTGAAATTGCTTTGGCAAATGGAGAACCGCCTGCACAAAGAGGATATCCTCCTAGTGTATTTGATTTACTTCCTAAACTTCTTGAGAGAACTGGTACAAATGATAAAGGCTCTATAACTGCTTTTTATACAGTACTTGTTGATGGTGACGATTTTGATGAGCCTATTACAGATAAGGTCCGTGGTACTGTTGATGGTCATATCGTTTTAAGCCGTTCTTTAGCTGATAGATATCATTATCCGGCTATCGATGTCCTAAAGAGTATAAGCCGTCTTTCTAAGAGAGTTAGTGGTACAGAAACACTGAAAGCTTGTGCTGTTATCCGTAAGCTTATGGCTGCTTATGCTGATAATGAAGAAATGATTAATGCCGGTGTTTATCAGAAGGGTGCAAATCCTATGATTGATGCCGCTATAGAAAAGCATGAGGCTATAGAAGCATTTCTCACACAAGAGGAATTTGACCCATGTCCTATTGAAGATACTTTAAGAAAACTTTCTGATTTGAGTGGAGTTGTAATTCCTGAAGAAGAAGCTTCTATAAGTCCTGCTTTATATAGGAGTACAACAGCAGAAATTGTTGCTGCAAATTCCTCTGCGACAGGTTCTGCTGCTAGGGCTGCACTTGCTAAAACCGCAGAGGCTTTTGAGGCTTCTAAGGCTGAGAATAAAAAATCATAATGTAGGGTGTTTATTTAGTTGAAGCATTTTGTTTTTTCTTTGCAGAAAATATTAGACTTGCGGAAATTTGAACAAAAGCAGGCGGAAATTGAACTTGGAAAAGCTTTAGCTGAAGAGCAAAAGATACAAGATTCTTTAGATGATATTGCTGCAAAAAGAGTAAAAGTTACAGAAGATTCAAATAGTATTCATGATATTTATGGTATGATGCATACTCAGCAACTTCTTTCTTTACTTGATATAAAACAAGAATCTTTTTTAGAGGAATTATCAAAGGCTAAGCTTGTTTCTGAGCAAAAAAGGGCTGTTTTAACTGAAGCTATGCAAAAAGCAAAAGTTCTTGAAAAGCTTAGAGAAAAGAAATTTGAAAACTATAAAAAAGAGATGTTAAAACTAGAGGAAACTGAGAATGATGAAATTGTAACTTCTCATTATGGTAAGTTATAGTACATATTTGATTTTATAGGGCGTCAATATTGGGTATTTGCTTGTATTGACGCCTTTTTTATTTTTATTGTTTTTTACTTCTTCATGAAATCTAAATCTTGAAGCCATTTTGCAAGGTCTTCATTCCAGAGGGTTCTTTTCATAAACTCTTTTTCAAGCATTCCAAATCCATGTCCGCCTTTTTCATATTCTGCAAATTTTACATTGATATTTTTTGCAATAAGAGCTTCGTAGAATCGTTTGCTGTTTTCAAACATAACTTTAGGATCATCATGGCAAGCTACAAGATATACCGGTGGCATATCGTCTGGCACTTGTAATTCTAATGAAAATCTGTCTTTCATTTCCTGAGATGGCTTTTTTGTGCCTAAAAGACTTTTCCTTGACCAGTGATGATATATGTCATCTTGCATTGAAATTACAGGATAAATTGGGGCTACCCAATTAGGAGAAAGACTTACATCTGTATGAATACCTATTTTTTCAAGTTCGTTTGTTCTTCTTCCCTCTTCTCCTGCCCATGCTACAAGATGTCCACCTGCAGAAAAACCTATAAGACCGAGTTTCTCTGTATCTATGTTATATTTTTCTGCATTTTCCCTTACTATTTGTATAGCTCTTTGTACGTCTTGCATCATGGCTGGATAATGATAACCTTGTCCACTTACTCTGTATTTAAGGATAAAAGCTGTTACGCCTTTTGAATTAAACCAGCGTGCCGGATAACGTCCTTCGTTTGACATTCCATGGTGATGATAGCTTCCACCCGGGCATATTATAACAACAGGAGTTGCTTCTGAAGATTCTACTTTGTACAGGTACATTTTTGTTTTTTCACTTTCCATTCCCTGTACATCTTTCCAAATGGATATCTCTTCTGTGCAATTTTTATCTTTTGCAAAGCAGAGACAGCCCATGAGTATTATACTCATTGTTAATATTAGTTTTATTTGCTTCATAATGTGCTTTAGTATATGTTAAAGTGTTTTTATTGTCAAAAAACATCATAAAACATATAATCGCTTTTAATGGATATAAGCACAAAGTTTTCAAAAGCTGTTATTAAACAGATCCGTGACGATATAGATGAAGCTGATGGAAATGAAGTTTTTTTTGCAGGATTTGTTAATGAAGATAATTTGATTGTTTCTGTTATAGCTGCTGCAAGAGGTAATGAATATTCAGTTCCAGTTAATGTTAGTGAAAGTAGAAAATGCTCAGTTCTTATTCATAATCACCCTAGCGGCGTTTTGAAACCTTCGGATGCAGATATTGTTATTGCAGAAAATGCGGCTGCTGATGGTAAAGGTTTTTATATTATAAATAATGATTGCTCTGATGTTTATATTGTTGTTGAGCCGGTAAAAGCATTTAAGAAAAAATTGCTTGATATAGATAAGGTTGCTTCTCACATTTCTTCCGGTGGTTCTCTTGATTTACAGAGTAAGGTTTTTGAAGAACGTCCTTCTCAAATAAATTTATTGAAAGCTGTTTGTGAAACTTTTAATGAAGATAAAATTGGTGTTTTTGAAGCTGGTACTGGAGTTGGAAAAAGTTATGCGTATTTGATACCTTCTATATATTGGTCAGTACAAAATCATGAGAAAGTTGTTATTTCAACTGGCACAATAAATCTTCAACAGCAATTGATAGAGAAGGATATTCCTGCGGCTCAGAATATTGTAGGAAAAAAAATAAAAGCAGTTCTTTTGAAGGGAAGAAATAATTATATCTGTCTTAGGCGGCTTAATGATGCTTTGAATGATATGGAGCTGTTTGAAGATGATAATGATTCTTTAGAAAAAATTGAGAAGTGGTCAAAAAAAACTAAGAATGGAAGTCGCAGTGATTTAGCTTTTACTGTTGAAGAAACTCTTTGGAGTAGAATAAATTCTGAATCTGATGCCTGTATGGGACTTCGATGTCCTTATCATGATAGATGTTTTGTTGTTAAGGTTAGAAAAGAAGCTGCAGATGCAAATATTCTTGTTGTTAATCATCATCTCTTGTTTGCAGATATAGAATCACGTTTAGGGGGTGTAAGTTTTGATGATACTGCTGTTTTGCCGCCTTATCACAGGGTTGTTTTTGATGAAGCTCATGGAATAGAAGATTCTGCTACAAGTTTTTTTAGTCAACGGCTTATCAGATTTTATGTATTGAAACAGCTTAATTTGCTTTATAGAGTTAGAAAAGGTGGTAGTGCTGGATATCTTTTTACTGTAATGGCTTTGTCGTCAAGAGAAGAGAGTAAAGATGAAATACCTTCCATGATTGAATCTATAAAAGATGCTTTTACTTCTCTTGAAAATGCAGCTTTGACACTTATGGAAAAAGATTCTGCTTTAAGACTTTGTACTGAATCTGCTGAAAAATTTAACCTGATTTTTGATAATCTTTCAAATTTACGTATAAAGCTTTCTAAATTTATTAGTATTGTTCAACAAACAATAGATGCAATTTCTGAAGATGATATGGATATTCAATCTGTGTGGGAAACTAAAAATGTTTTACGCAGATTAGAAGAAAGTGCCAATATTGCAGGTGAATTTTCTGAATGGGAAAGTAGAGAAGATAGTGTATTTTGGCTACAAAAAGTAAGAGTTCTTCCTAAAAAGAAAGGTGATGCTATTACTTATTATGTTCAGTTCATAAAAACACCATTGAGTATAGCTTCTTTAATGAATGAGGGTGTATATGGTTGTCTTGATAGTATTGCCTGTGTTTCTGCTACATTAAAAATTAAAGATGATTTTTCTTTTTGGACAAAAAGAACTGGAATTAATCTTGTTGAAAAAGCTAAGGTTATTGAAGGTGAATATGAATCTCCTTTTCCTTATGATACAAATGTTTTGTTTGCAATTCCTAGAGATGCACCTCTCCCTAATGACGAAAAGTTTCAGGAGTATGCAGAAGATGCTATAGTAAAACTTGTTGATGCTGCTTGTGGTAAGACTTTAGTTCTTTTTACTTCTTATGATTCTTTAAAACATGCTTATTTTGCTGTTAGTAACATATTGATTGATAAGGGAATAAATGTATTGAAGCAAGGCGATGATGATAGATTTCATTTGCTTGAAAGATTTAAAAAGGATACTGCAAGTGTGCTTTTTGCAACTGATTCTTTTTGGGAAGGTGTAGATGTTCCTGGAGAATCACTTTCTCAAGTTATAATAATGAAGTTGCCTTTTAGTGTGCCTAATGATCCTGTTTTTGCAGCTCGTGCTGAAGTTGTTGATAAAAATGGAGGTTCATCATTTTTTGAATTAAGTGTACCTCAGGCTGTTATAAAGTTTCGTCAGGGCTTTGGTCGTCTTATGCGTAGAAGTGATGACAGGGGAGTTATTGTTGTTTTTGACAGGCGTATTGTTGAAAAACAATATGGAAAAACTTTTACTCAAAGCGTACCCGCTACA
>JAILNT010000086.1 GCA_024691265.1 Treponema sp.
TCATATAAAATATCATTCATCTGGGTAGAAGAATAAATATCAAACTTATCAGATAAGAAAGCATAAGACATAGAAAAGGAAAGTAAATCCCTTTCAACACCTTTAGCAGCACTATAAGCATATCCATATTCAATATATTGAGAAAACTGTTTGGAAGTAATATTCTCACACACTGCAAAAAAATATAAAAAAAAGTTCAAAAATATGAACAAGACAGTTTTTTTCATAAAAATAAATATACTCCTTTATAATACAAAAATACAATATTTTATGTATCATTAACCTACTACGCCATATCAATTCCCCTTAGAGGGGAATTGATAATTAACATTGCTAAATATTTTTATAGACATTCAAATAATTTTTTATTATTTTTAGATTGAGTTTTCTAAAACGAGGTCTTAAATGAAAAAGAATTTATTGAGCATAGTAATTGGAGTTATAATTGCACTTATAATATTCATAGCAGGAACAAGTGCATGTTCTATTGTGGATCCTTCCGAAAGAGGTGTTCTTGTAACATTAGGAGAAATTTCGGGTGAAGTACTGGCACCTGGTGTCCATTTTCATGCACCGTTCATCAGTACTATAAAAAAATATTCCATTGTTCCAAAAGGAATTAATGCAAATTTTACAGTTGGAAAAGATGGAGCTATAACAAAAGACAAGCAAACAGTAGGTTCACAAGTATCAGCTTTTTATAGATATGATGAAAGTAGAATTATTGAACTTGTAAAAAAATATAGTGATTCAATTATTGAAAATGCTATAACAAAGAGTCTTATCGCTTCCGTAAAAGAAACTGTAGGAAAATATTCTATAGATGAACTTGTTGAAAACCAGGACAGAATAACAAGTGAAGTAAATACAAGTCTTGAAACTCGTCTTGCAGATTATCCTGTAGAACTCACACAGCTTACAATTTCAAACTGGGATTGGAGTGACGATTTTGATGCTCAGATAAAAGAAACGATGAATCGTACGCAGAAAGTAAAACAGGAAGAACAAGAATTAAATATTGAAAAAACAAGACATCAAAAAGAAGTTGTTGAAGCAGAAGCTAGTGCAAATGTAAAAAAGATAAATGCAGAAGCAACAAAAGAAGCATCAGCTCTTGAAGCAGAAGCCGTTATAAACAAAGCAAAAGGTGAAGCTGAAGCTAAAAGAATTGAGGCTGATTCAATAGCTTATTATAATGCACAGATTGCAAAAAATTATGCTGTTGAAATAAAGCTAAAAGAACTTGAAATTGAACTTGAGAGAGCAAAGAAATGGGACGGAAGAGAAGTTCCTGAATATATTCCAATGACTGCAGCTGGTACAGTAGTAGATTTAACAAAAAAATAAGCTTCTAAATAAAAAAGCTCTTGAGAACAAGAATATGTCAGGTTTTCAAGAGCTTTATTTTTTATTCAGCCTGGATTTCAGCTTGGAGGCGTTTTACTTCATCAAGAGAAATATCTAAAGTTTTCGATATGGTTTCTACTGTGAAATCAGGATTTCTAAGCAGTTTCTTTACCATTTCTTCTGAAACAGCTTTTGTAACCTGCTTAGTGACTTGTTTAGTAACTTGTTTAGTAACAATTTCATTCTGCTGGTCTATAAGTTCTTGTACTGCCTGACACATATTTTGCCTCCCTTTATCGTTTTCTTTCAAGAATCTTGCCCGCTTTGAAAAAGCCCCGTTATGCATTTCCGTGTACTGTTTACACCAGAAATCATGTATCAATTTTCCTATCGCGGTATTATCGTCTTTATAAGCACAATTAACATATATTATATGCGTGCCATCGTTTAATGGTGCATAATTTAACTCTTCTATCCTTCTGTCTGCATGATATAAGGCTTTTTCTCCCTTGAATACATCATGTTCAGTTATAAATATAACATAAGTTTCAGGCAATTTGTCAAAATTATCACCTGCTTTTAATAGATTTGCATCAAGCAAAGCACTGTTGTATCTTGCCCTTTGTGGTAAGGCACCTTTATCGCTTCGTTGCACTTCTATGTCGTAGAGTTTACCGCTGTCATCTTCAGCCCTGACATCAAGACGGACAGAACGTCCCTGCAGATTTGCTATATCATAC
>JAILNT010000129.1 GCA_024691265.1 Treponema sp.
TTCCATTAGGAGACTTTTTGACTGATACAGAAACAACTGAAGCTTTTGAAACTCCAGTAGAGTCTGCAACTACAAATGATTCATCTGATTTATCTAACTTATCTGATGGAGAGATTTCCCTTGATGAATTCCTCGATGACAAGGTAGAAGAAACACCTGAAGAAAATATTGTTGATGAAGAACCATTGGATATTAATCTTGATTTCAATGATAATGACAATAACAATAGTAATGATGTAAAAAGTTCTGATTCAAACCTTAATTCAGAAGAAACATTAGATAGCAGTGCATTTGATTCTGTAGATGCAAGTTTCTTTGATGATAATCCTAGTTCAGAAGACTCTAACAAAACAGAAAGCTCAGAAGGAAAATCTGTAGACCTTGATAATTTTGATGATATATTTAACAGTCTTTCAGATGAAAACTCAACTAGCACTAGTAATGCAAGTCCTGTAAATACTGATGGCGAAATAGATGTCACAAATGAATTTACAGAACCTGAAATCGACCAGAGTTTTATTGATTCACAAGAAGCTCAAGATATTCAGAATATTGATAATAATGAAGATGACAGCTATAACAAAACAGAATCTGTAGACTTATCAGAATTTGGCTTTGATGCAGATGCAACTGATAATTCAACCCAGGAAAACCAGGGAATCGAAAATAAAGTAGATCAAGAAGATGATGAAATAAAAATGAATGTAGCTTCTGATGATGAAACAATAGAAACATCAACAATTCCTGATTTAGAAGATGAAGAAGATTCTATAAGCCTTGAAACATCTCCTGATTCTGTTACTGATACTTCGACTTCTACTATATCGACTGATAACAGTTCAGAAGATTCTGATGATTTTGACTTAGACTCTATTTTGAATTCTGTAGAAGATGAAAACGGCAATATAGGAAGTATAGGTGATACAGAAGCTTCAAATACTTCTAATAGCATAGATACAGTAGACTTACCAAATAAGGAAGAAACATTAAATACTATTCCTGAAATTGCTGAAGAAAAAGCAACAGAAAATTCAGCTGATTTACCTGATGAAGAACTTGTCTTTGATAGAACAGAAGAATTATCTTCAGAACCAAAGCAGGCAGATAGCAATTCAAAATTTGATTTTGAAGACTTGAATCTAGATAATATTCCAGATACATTTGAAGAAGAAACCGCTATATTCTCAGAACCTGAGCAACTAGAAGAAGAAGCAAAGCCTGAAGAACTTTCTAAAACAGAAGATTCTTCAAGCAAAGAAAGTCAGGATTCTATTCTTATGGATATTGCAAAGCAGCTAAAAGATATGCGTAATGAAATTTCATCTCTCAAAGCTGATGTAGAATCTATAAGAAAATCTGGTAATACAAATGATAGTAAGTTAGATAATAGTGATATTACATTAGATAACGATGACACTACATTATCAGGTGATGAATTAGATGAAATATTAAATACTGAAGATGTAAATTCAAATGCAGATATTTCACAGAATTACAGTGTTGATGATGATGTAAATCTTTCAACAGATGAAATGAATGATATACTTAATAATACAGATATCATTCAAGAAAATGAAGTTTCTGCTGAAACAAACGACGATAATGACACAACATTATCCGGAGATGAACTTGATAATATCTTAAGCAATACAGATTTAATTCATTCAGAATCTTTCCTTTCTGATGATTCTACAAATTCAGATGTTATTACTCCTTCAAATGTTGTTCTCCCTATGGAAGAAGATGCAACATTATCAGATGATGAAATGAACAACATCTTGAATACAACAGACATTATAGATTCAGCTTCCATTGCAAACGATAATTCGACATTATCAGGAGAAGAGCTTGATAATATTTTAAGCAATACAGAAATAGAGCCTGAATATGATGATGATGAATATGCAGGCAACAAAGATTTCTATAATGATGATATTCTTGTTGAATCTTCACAATCAGACCTAATAAATGTCCAGACTTCTGATAATGCAGCTGATACATTTGATGCAACAGCTCAAGATACAGAAGCAGAGAATGATTACGACAGCTTATTCACAGAAAATAATAATTTAGATTCTGATTTAACAGATGATAAATTGAATTATTTATCTGAAAATCCTGATGAAGAATTACCAGAAGTCCCTGTACCAACGCTTTCTGAACAGGATACAGAAAACAATGGTATTCCTGAAAATGTAGTAAATGATATTCTCAACACAGAAGATTCTGTAAATGAAGTTAATGATACTAATGACGAAAATAAAAATGCAGAATGTATATCTGACAATCTGAAGCAAGAAATTAAATCTGTACTTTCTTACATGGATCAGCTTTTAGAAAGTCTTCCTGAAGAAAAAATTACAGAATTTGCTCAATCAGAACAATTTGAAACATATAAAAAATTATTTAAAGAGTTAGGACTTGCTTAATATATGGGCTTATTAAGTAAAGCAAAACAGCAGGTAAATCGAGATGAACTTTTAGAATTGATAAAAGAAAGCTCATCTCGATATCCTGCAAATCTATTTTTTATATCATTAAGGTCGCTTTTAGATAAAACTCTTGAACAAACTCAATTTGAAGATGTTTATTTAAAAGAACAGGCAAGAGAAAGGCTTTTTGATAATATAATAACAATATTTTCAAAAATCTTTTCAAAGCCTAATGCCTGTGTAATAAGTGACCAACAAGAAATTAAAGCAGCTATATTTTCCCCTTCTGAAATAGATGCAAATTTATTAAAACAACATCTTGCTTCAATTCTTTCTACAGTAGAAGATTGCAGTTCAGATATTTCTGTATCAGCCGCAGGAGTAAGCAAAACTGTAGAAGGAATTATGGCTTTTCTTTTACCAGAACAATAAATTGGGACTTATACATATAAAAATATGAACATATCATTTTCTATTGCAAAGAATAATAGCAAAACTTGCTCTATAAATGGTAAAGCATTGCATTCATCATATAATCCGGAAAGAGAAGCAGAAAGATTCGTTTCCCAATTAGAAATAGATTATATTCCTGAATATATAATAATATTAGCTCCTGCCCTATCCTATTGTACAAGTTATATTCGAAAAAGATTTCCTAGTGCAAAATTAATTGCAATTCATTTTTCAAAACAATTTACTGAAACTGATTCAAAATGGGATTACGTTCTTTATATTGAAAACATGAACGCTTTTTCAGAACAAAAAGCTTTTCTTGAAGATAGATTGTTTTCAATTATGGGAGAAGAAGGTATAGCTAAAAGTTTTTTTGTAAGTTGGCCAGCAAGTGCAGCTATCTTAAAAGAAGAAATAAATCTTGTATGGGAAAGCGTAAAAAATGTTGTTCTAAAAAGCAGAGATATAATAGCTACAAGAAATTATTTCAGTCTGAGATGGATTTCAAACAGTTTAAGATTTTTTACACAAGCAAAAAAATTATATAGTGTGAAAAAAATTTCAAAAGCTATTATAGTTGCAGCTTCAGGACCTTCATTAAAATATACAATAGAAGCTTTAAGAAAATATCGTAACAGATTTTATTTAATTGCTGTTTCTTCTGCCTTAAAACCCTTGTTATATAAAGGAATAGTTCCAGATTTATGTATATCAACAGATGGTGGTTACTGGGCAAAAAAACACCTAGAACCTTTGCTTAATGAGAAATCTATTCCTTTAGCAGTAAGTGCAGAGGCAGCAATACCTGGGAAAATATTAGAGCAAAGTCCAATAATACCTTTAGAATATGGAGATGGACCTGAAGCAATTTTATTTAACAAATGCAATATAAAAGCTTTTAAGGCATATAGAAATGGAACAGTTTCAGGAACAGCAGTTCAATTAGCTCTAATGCTTACAAATTCACATGTCTATTGCTGCGGACTTGATTTATCAACGGCAAAGGGCTTCCAGCATACTCAACCTAATGAGCTTGAGAATGTAAATTGTACAACA
>JAILNT010000131.1 GCA_024691265.1 Treponema sp.
TAGTAGATAAATATGCTTCTGATTATTCAGGAAAGAGAGCTCTTGTTTGGATAGATGATAATAAAGACGAAAAAATATTTACTTTCGATGATATTTCAAGAGAATCAAAAAGAGCTGCATATTGGCTTACATCAAAAGGAATAAAGAAAGGCGATACAGTAATGCTTATACTTCGCCGCCGCTATGAATGGTGGATTTTAATGCCAGCATTCCATAGAATCGGTGCAATCGTTATTCCGGCTACAGACCAGCTTTTACAGAGTGATATTGAATATCGTACAAATGCTGCAGATGTAAAGATGATAATTTCTTATGACAATCCACTTGTTCAGAAAGAAATAGAAAAATCTATGGCAAAATCTCCTTCTGTAAAATATCTTGTAACAGTAGGAAAAGAAAGGGAAGGCTGGATTTCTTTCCATGATGAATATGAAAAGCTTCCAGCAGAATTTCCTCGTCCTGTAGGAGAAGCTGCAACTCATAATACTGACCCTATGCTTTTGTATTTCACATCAGGTACTTCTGGTTATCCTAAAATGGTTTTGCAGGATTATGACTATCCTATTGGTCACATAATGACAGCAAAATATTGGCATGGAGTAGTAGAAGACGGACTTCATCTTACCATAGCTGAAACAGGCTGGGCAAAGTCTACCTGGGGTAAACTTTATGGACAATGGCTTGCAGGCTCTGCAATATTTGTTTATGACATGAACATGTTTAAGCCGGCAAAAATGCTTGAAATGATTGCAAAGTACGGTTTAACAACTTTCTGTGCACCACCTACAGTATATCGCTATCTTGTCCGTCAGGATCTTTCTAAATACGATTTGAGTAAATGTGTTCGCTTTAGTACAGCCGGAGAAGCTTTGAACGGCGAAGTTTATAATAAATGGCTTGAAAAAACGGGAAAGAAAATATACGAAGGATACGGACAGACAGAATCTACTATAATTTGCGGTAACTTCCTTGAATATTCTGATATTCGTCCCGGTTCAATGGGTAAACCTAATCCTCTTTATGATGTAGAAGTGCTTGATGAAAATCACAAGAGCGTTCCAAGAGGAGAAGTAGGCGAGCTTTGTATACATGTTGAAAATGGGCGTCCATTTGGACTTATGATGGGTTATCATAAAGATGTTTCACTCACAGCTGAAGCTTTTGATGGCGGAGTATATCATACAAACGACAATGTTTACATGGACGAAGATGGCTATGTTTGGTTTGTAGGACGTAAAGATGATATCATAAAAACTTCAGGTTACAGAGTTAGTCCTTTTGAAGTTGAGTCTATACTTCAGCAGCACCCTGCTGTTATGGAATGTGCCGTTACAGGTGTTGAAGATGCAAAAAGAGGTATGGCTGTAAAAGCAACTGTTGTTCTTTCTCCTGGATATGACGAAAAAGACCCTAAAGAAATGGAAAGGGAACTTTCTGACTATGCAAAAGAAAATACTGCTATGTACAAATGCCCTCGTATTTTTGAGTTTGTAAAAGAACTTCCTAAAACAATTTCTGGTAAAATACGTCGTGTAGAAATAAGGGAAAAAGACAGTGGAAAAGATGCAGACAAGATAAAGAGGGAATTCTAGGACAAAGGCATGACTTATAATCAATATCATGAAAAAGACGGAATAACTTTTACCACAGAAACAAAAATATATTTTGGACAATGTGACGGTAAAAAAAGACTGCATATTTCTCAAGTATTACAATATGCTGCAGACCTGGCAACAGAAGATTTTCATCAGAGAGGCATGAGCCGTGATAAAATGGTTGCTTCCGGTTTTGCTATGCTGGTATCTCGTTCTGCTTTCAGAATACACAGAATGCCTGTGGAAACAGAAGAAATTGTAATAACAACAAGGGAAGAAAAGCCGGAACTCTTTCAGCTTATACGCTCTTATGACTTTAAGACTAAAGAGGGAGAAGCCCTTATAACAGGAAAAAGCAGCTGGCTTTTCGCAGACCCTGAAACAAGAAAGATAATCCCTGTGAGCAATTTCACAATGAGAGAACCTAATAATCTTGTTCTTAAACATGATTGCCTTGAACCTGGAAGAATAAAAATGCCTTCAAATCTTGTTAAATTTGGAGAGCAGAAAGTGCTTCCTTCTCATATAGATGGAAACGGACATCTCACCAATGCAAAATACGGTGATTTAGCTACAGATTTTCTTCCTGTAGAATTTTATCAGCGTCCTATAAAGGATTTCAGGCTTAATTACTGTAAAGAAGCTTATTTAGGGGATTTAATAGAAATCTACGGGGCTGTAGATGGAGAAAAAATCTCTATCGTGGGAAAAAATAAAGATGTTGTTTGTTTTGAAAGCGAGATATATTTCTAAAATAAGATATTCTTGAATAAAAGAGCTTCCATATATGAAGGGGTATAATTCTTATCTTCATTTTGTGGAAGCTTTTTTGTTTTTCTTAAAAAAGGGACAACTGTTTTCCATAATCCTTATTCATTTTTTGAAGAATATCTTTTCCTGTTTTGCATGCAATGCGAAATCCATAAAATACATGGCGAGGAGCCGTTAAAGCCCTTATTTCTTCAGAATCTGTTTTACAATCAAAATCCATACTGGAAAAGCAGCCTCCCATAGCGTACCTGCTGTATTTATCATAAGAAACTGTATCCCATACCCATTCTTCTATATTTCCACTCATATCATAAAGGCCATAACCATTGGGCTGTTTTAAGCCTATGTCATGCACAAAAGACATTTTAGCTTTGTCTGTTTCGCTTGAGTTTCCCATATACCACATAATGAAATCTGCATTGTTGCCGCCTGGAAAATCAAAAGATTCTCCACCTTTCGCCGCAGCAATCCTTTCTTTCTTAGTCAAAAGTCTGTAGCCTGAGGCATTTTCATTTACATTTATAGATATTTCTTCTTGATTATCATCATTTATATTCCACTTTTCAAAGTCCGTTTCTCCATTTATGCTATAAACTGCTTCTTTTCCGTCAAGCTTGCTTAGCTTGTTGCAGAATATTATTGTATCATACCAATTTACAGTATTAACAGGATAATCCCAGCCAAGTTCTTCAGAAGGATTTACTCCCATTACAAGCTGAAAGAGTTTTTGTGTAACCTGATATTTACAAACAGAATATGTAGCAGCAGGAATAGGAATAAAACTTTTATGAAGTTCATTTAAGATTTTCTTTTTTGCTTTTTGAAAATCTATATCTTCAAGCTTTTTTATTCTGTATTTTATTTTTAATTTTTCATAATATTTGTCAAAACATTCTCTAAGCTCAATACCGTTTTTTACATTTGCAAGTTTATTATTTATAATATCTCTGTCGGCAGCATAAAAAAGTCTTACTTCAAGTATAGAGCCATTTTTTGGAAAAAGTGTAAAATCTCTGTATTCTGCAAATTTATATATTTTATGACCAGCTTCATATTCAATTTCTCCCATTTCATAATTTATAGAGGCTTTTTTCATTGCTTCCTTAAAAAGCTGCTCTGTTCCGGTCATTTCGCTTTTTCTTAGTTTTTCATCTTTGAGACTTTCCTTCTTTTTCATACAGACAAGTTCCTTTTTCTATAGAAGTATCTAAAAAAATGTGTTTGCTGTCAATTCAACTTAAAAAATTGATAAAATGAAGCATAATTATTGATAAAATTTTTAAGGACTTGTAGAATTATATATTGAGGACAAATTGTATAAGGAATAAAAAGGTAAGGGTATGAATATAACGAATCCTCTTGCATTTGAACTTTATGTTGATTTTCTCTTGTTTTTTGTTTATAGCTTCATAGGTTGGCTTTATGAAAGTAATATCTGGGCAAAATGTGAAAAGAAATGTTTTATGAACAGGGGAATGCTTTTAGGTCCTGTACTTCCTATTTACGGGCTTGTTTCTCTTTTTGACTGGTATTTACTGGGTTCTATCCAAAATACTTTTTTACTTTTTATAGCTGCAGCTGTAATTTGCAGTTTATTTGAGCTTGCAGTATCAGTTCTCCTTGAGCGTATATTTCATAGAAGATGGTGGGATTATAGTTATTATCCCCTTAATTTCCACGGACGTATAAGTGTTCCTAGTGCAATGTTTTTTGGCTTTGCTGGAGTTTTGCTTGTTGACGTTATTCACCCGTCGTTGCTTGGTTTTGTAATCACTTACATTTCATACGATACATTAAAACTTCTTGACCTTGTAATATTCCTTTTACTTCTTACAGATATTTTTATAACTTCAGCAAGTCTTTTGGATAAGTCTAAAAGGATAGGAAAAATTTATAATTGTATCGAAAAGAAGCTTAATGTTCCTTTCGATTTACTCAATGCAAAATTTGTTCCAATAGATGATTATTTTTCTTCTAAAATACTGCTTGCAAAAGAAAGATTTAAAATAATACGCCGAAACTAAAAAAAGAATTAAAACTGTCAAATTTTATTA
>JAILNT010000137.1 GCA_024691265.1 Treponema sp.
CCACCAATAATCAAAGGAATAAATATATTATCGAAATCCTTTAGAGGTAAAACTTCTATAATCATACCTACAAAGGCAAGAACTAAAGCAATAAAAGTATTGTTAGAAACAAGAAATGCTTCACAAAAGATAGCAAAAAAACAAGCTAAACAGCCTTCAACAGTTTTACCAAATGTAAAAGGAATCTTTATTCTTCCAAATAGCTTTCCAACTAGACTTGCAAGTCCATCACCAAAGGAAAGTGCATATATACCAATAGAAGCAGCTTCTAAAGGAGTCCATATCAATGCACAAAGAATTATACCAGCACAAAGAGTAACAGGTCCTAAAACAAAGTGATTTTCATCACGTTTTCTAGCAGCCGCTTCTGTTATAGCCGATATAAGAGGAACAGATATTCCCCTCATTCTTATCGCCTCACAAATTATATAAGTAACCAATGCAAACAAAAGCAATGCTATAGTTATTCCCTTATTCCATTTAAGAAACAAAGGAATAAAAGCACTACCTAAATGAATTAACTTTCTAAATAATTCTTTTACAACAACATTAGCACGCTTCTTAGAGTTTATCGCAATATTAGAACAGCTTTCTTCATTCTTCAAATCCTTTTTCTCCGTTCAAGGTCTTAGGTATTTCAGTATAAATAGATGGTTCATATTCAGGTCTTGGCTGAGTTATATATTTTGTATTTTGCACAGCTAAATTAGAACCCTCTAATCTTACCATAGAAACCTGATTTCGTGTAAGTGCATCCCAAGCTCTTGCAGAAATAGACATATTTACTATTGCTTTTGCATTATAATTGCTATTACCAGTCTGTTTAGCTAATCTGTACTCTGTGACACCAAGATTATTAGAGCCTCTCATATAAGTATCTACTATATCTTGCTGGTCATCTCTAACTTGAGGAAGAAGAATAGCATGCTTAATACGTTCATTTTCAAGACGCTCCATAAGCCTATTATAATATCCCTGAGCTGCAAAATTATCACCCTTCAAAGAGAATGTATTACCCAAAGCTAAAAGCAAATGTGTATCATCAGGTTTTCCATTAGCTTCTGCAGCATGAATAAAGGACATCATAGCATCATCATATTCTTTCTTTGCGTAATGAACATAGCCGCTTTTGTATCTAATAAACGGATTATCATTATTAAGTTTTATAGATTCCTCATAATTACGAAGTGCATTATCCATATCACCAGAAATAAAGTAATCCAAATCCCCCATATCAGCATACATAACACCTGTAGAGCTATTTCCTACAAAACCATTATCATGCTTTTGAGCCTCATAGAAAGAAATTCCCTTACCTAGAGCCTCTTCAGCCTTTATATATTCTCTATCATTTATATACTGCTCTCCAAGAAGTCTATATGTATCAATATACATATTTGTATCCTTCTTATTCTTAAGCTGAGTATTTTCAAAAACTTTTAGAGTATTCTCAAATTCAATTCTTGCAGCTTTACTGTTCTCTGTATTTACAAAGTAGCGACCCATATTATAATGAGCAGCAGGTGCAGCAGGTGCGGTCTTAAGGGCACATTCAAGCAAAGCCCTTACATCTTCGATTGATTCTCTTAAATATGCATCAGCAGGCTTTATTGTTCCATAAAGCTTATCTAACATATATCCACTCAATTCAATCCAATCTTCTCCGGCTAAAGCCTTCTTATCTCCAAAGAACCTGTTTTTAAGCTGCAAAACTTCATAAAGATTATCTGTGCGTACAAAATAACGCATCATTCTTGACATGTAAAGATTTTCAGAACCATAAAGCTGAATAAGTTCTGAATACTGCTGACGGGCAAGTTCCAACTTAGAAGGATCTTTTTCAGTTCCCCATTCAAGATAAATATCACCTAAGAGTAATATTCCATCTTTATCATTAATATGATAATCAAGGATTTCGCGTCTAGTTACAAGTTCAGCTTTTTCATAATTAGAATAATCATCAAGCTCCATGCGGGCATATTCCATACCAGCTTTCTTGTTATGATTAAAGATGTTCAATATTAACTGATATATCTCGGCAGCCTTTTTATACTGCTTATGGTCTCTATATCCTTCTGCATACTTAAAGAACCAATTCTTTTTTATCTTCTTACTTGCAGCTGCATTAAACTTCTCATCAGAAAGAGTATAATCATTATTTTCAAGTGCAATATATCCCTGCTTATAAAGAGAAGATGCCTGTATTGGTGTAACAATAAACTTATTTGTAAATATTACAATACCAACCATTAATACAGCAGCAATTGCTCCTATAATTAAACCTGGCAAAATCTTATTTTTAAGCTTATATTCGGCAGAATTTTTATAAGCCTCATATTGAGCAACAGTACGTCTTTCAAAATCTCTTGGAACACTAATTGTAGTATCCAATAGCTTTTCAAGAGTACCAGCAAGCTGACGGGCTGGAACTTTATGAAGAACTTTTTCAAGAATCTCAAAAATAGCATCATCTGTAAACTCATTCTTTACAACCATATCCTCAAGAGCAAGTCTTAAGTTCAAAGGATATTCTGAAAGATTTTTTCTAAATTGAGCATATTCTGCATCTGTAAAAGTATTCTTTTCTCTTGTTTCTTCGTTATTCTTACTATCAGACGAAGAGAACATAGGCGACTTCTTACCAAAAGAAGCAATATCTGTGTCTGAATAGCCTGGAATATTAAAATCATCTAGCTGGAAATCGCTTCCGCCATCTGAAGAAAAATCATTTTTTTCTTCAAATACAGAATCGTCTAAACCATTCATTGCATCTAAATCAAAATCCTCAATAGGAGTATCAGCTATTGCAGAATCATCTTTAGAAGAATTTTCATCATTATTTATAAAATCTTCTACGTCAAATTCAGAAGGATCTATATCTAAACTGTTAGTAGAATTATTTGTTCCAGAATCTTCTGTAGGTATATCATCGATACTTGGAATGTCGTCTATACCAGATACATCTTCCATGCTTGGAATATCATCAACACCAGCTACATCATCCATACTTGGAATGTCGTCCACACCAGGAACATCATCCACACCGGCTACATTTTCCATGTCTGGAATATCATCTATATCATTAGAAATATCTAAATTATTAGAGTCATCTTTAGCTTCTGTGGCAGAATTATCTAATTCAGAAATAGTAGGATTTTGTACATCTTCATTTTCTTCAAAAGGACTTCCTTCTACTTTGTCAGATGTAGTTGAAGCAATGTTTTCACTAGTATTAAGTATATCTTCCGTTGGAATATCTTCAATTGGGATATCATCAATAGAATTAGAAACAGAACTATCATTATCTAAGACATTTTCATCAGTTCTTTCTTCATTTGCAGAATTATCTTCAAAAGCAGATGTTTCTAAATTATCAATAGATTCTGGGATATTATCACTATTGATATTACTTTCTTCAGACTCAGCATTTTCACTTACATCATCATTTGAGGATTTTAATAAATCATCAAGATTCCAATCCGAAAGGTCATCAGCTTTTACTGAAGATGAGTCATCTGTCTTAGAGTCAGAATTAGAATTATCTCCTAAAGAATCATTAAATGCAGAAAGGTCAAGTTCATCATCTTCTGTAGTTCCATTTAATAAATCATTAAAAGCATCTCCGGCTGAAATAGGTTCAACTCCACTATCTAAGCTTGAAGGATTATCTGTAGCTTCTTGATTTTCCAATATAGTGCTGTTATCTGATTCTCTCCCCTCAGAATTACCAGATTCTAAATTGCTCTCAGCAGCATTAGAAGCATCTTTATTTTCAGGCATTCCATCAATAAAATCCTGAGAATCATCTGCTTCTGATATTCCCTGAGGTAATGGTACGATTACAGGTTTTTCACCCATCGCAGCACGTACTTTTTCTTCATTTCCTAAATTCAATACATCTTTACTGAATTGTTTTAGTTGATTTAGTCCAGGCATTCTGTTTTACTTACTCCAAATGCTATCGATTACAAGCAACTTGTATACTCAAATTTCGGCAACTAAGATTGTCCATATTAGAATTAAACATCAACCTAGGCTGAAATAAAATGCAAATATGTAATTTATGTTCTATTATATACAAATTTTGCAACAAATGTAGCCCTATTTAACCTTTCTTTTCCTCAAATTTATTGATATAATAACCGAAAATCTAGATATGAAAGCTGCTGTTTTTCGAAAAATTATAACAATTTGCATATTTTTAAGCTCTGCAATGACTGTGAGTGCTAAAGATACATCATC
>JAILNT010000145.1 GCA_024691265.1 Treponema sp.
AAAATGACATCTCCTTTCTTTACATACACCTTGTGAAGAACTTCTTCTAAAGTATTCTCCTTTATTCTTTTCTCAAATTCTTCCTTAGTAATTTCTTTTTCAAATCCCTGATACAAAAAAGCTCCTTCTTCTGCTCCAAGTATGTACCACATTTCAGTTTTACCATATTGGTTTTCATGCTCCCTTGCATATTCATCATCAGGATGAACCTGTATAGAAAGAGGTTTTTTAGCATCAATTAATTTTATTAAAATAGGAAATTCTTCATAATCAGAACAGTTTGTTCCAAGGATTTTTTCTCTATCTGTTGCTATAAATTCAGATAATTCCTTGCCTTTATAAATACCGTTTGTTATTGTGGATTCTCCGTCTTTGTGGCAGGACAGCACCCATGCCTCTGCGCACACATCGCCTTCATATTCTATACCAAACTCTTCTACCAGCCTATGACCACCCCAAAGGTAATCTTTGCACGCAGGCTTTAACTTTAATATATTCATGCCATATTTCTCCTTTATGCCTCCAATTATATCTCAATTATATTTTTATTCTATATTTTTTCACAAAAATAAAAGTGCTTCGTTTAAAGGCGCTTTTAGAAGCTTTTTTTATTTTTTTGATATATTTTACCTTTTAAATACAAAAAGCGAAATTTGGGCATTTATTTGCAAATTTGTATCTACTATATATATATGTTATACTTTTTATTCGTGTGCAAATCGAAGGGACTATGAATATGAATAATGAAAACAAAATGGGTGTTATGCCTGTAAAAAAACTTATAATATCTATGTCATTACCTATGATGATATCTATGCTGGTACAAGCTTTATACAATATTGTAGACAGTATTTTCGTTTCTCAAATTGTTGGAGAATCTGTAACGGCAGGGCAAGATGCTCTCACTGCCGTTACACTTGCATTTCCTCTTCAAAATCTTATGATTGCTCTGGGATCAGGTACCGGAGTTGGTATTAATGCTCTTTTATCCAGATCTCTTGGTGCAAAAAAGTTTGATAAATCCGATTCAGCAGCAAATACCGGCATTTTGCTCACCTTTTTTAACTATATTATATTTTTGATCATTGGAATCTTTTTTGTGGATTCTTTTATTAACTCACAGACCGATTCAGCTGTTATTTCCGATTATGGAATAACTTATCTTACTATTGTCTGCTGTTGTTCCGTTGCCCTTTTCTTTCAAATGACATTTGAAAGACTTCTTCAATCTACGGGTAAAACATTATATAGCATGCTTTCACAGGGGACAGGAGCCATAATCAATATTATTTTTGATCCTCTATTAATATTTGGCGTTGGACCTTTTCCTGAACTCGGTATAGCCGGAGCTGCCTACGCTACAATTTTCGGACAGCTCGTTGGTACATGTATCGGTCTTTTTTGCAATCTTCGTTTTAATAAAGAGATACATTTTTCCTTTAGTAAAATCTTTAAATTTGATTGGCCTACAATCCGTGAAATCTATTTTGTCGGTGTGCCTTCAATTTTAATGATGTCTATTGGTTCTATTATGACATATTTGATGAATTTAATATTAGGTACATTCTCATCTACTGCCACTGCTGTATTTGGTGTTTATTTCAAATTACAGAGTTTCTTCTTTATGCCTGTATTTGGCTTAAATAATGGTCTAATACCAGTTCTTTCATACAATTATGGAGCTCGATATAAAGATAGAATAAATGAAGCACTTCACTTTGCCCTAAGACTTGCCGTTTCAATCATGATAATAGGCACCATTGTTTTTTGTTCAGTCCCTCAGTTTCTTTTAAAACTATTTAATGCATCTGAGGATATGATTGCTATTGGCGTACCTGCTCTAAGAATTATTTCTCTTTCGTTTCCTATAGCCGGTATATGTATTGCAATGGGCTCAATTTTTCAGGCTTTTTCAAAGAGTTTTTATTCTCTTATTGTATCTGTGGGAAGGCAGCTTATTGTTCTTATTCCCGTTGCCTGGCTTTTCTCTCTTACCGGGGTACTTGATCTTGTTTGGATAGCATTTCCAGTAGCTGAAATTGCCTCCCTTATCTTATCTTCAATATTCTTCCGAAAAATTCATAAGAATATTGTTTCAACGCTATGATTTATGCGTAATTTTGCAATTGTGCACTAAAAAATATTATAATTTTTGGCATTTTTTCGCTATTACCTACTTGTGAAGTGCATAAATTGGGTGTAAAATCTTTTTTAG
>JAILNT010000149.1 GCA_024691265.1 Treponema sp.
AGAATGAGAGAGATTACTGATATTTATAAAAATGAATATAAGTTAAACTTTTCACTTTTGGCATCTGCTGCAGAAGGTGTGACAGGATTTTTTGCCGAACATGATTCAAAAAATTTAGGAAAAGGGTCTATAGTTTGTAGCAAAGGATATTATACAAATTCATTTCATGTTCCTGTTTTTGTGGATGCTGATTATATTCAAAAAATAGATTTTGAGGCTCCTTTTCATAAACTTTGTAATGGAGGCTGTATAACTTATGTCGAGATGGAGGAAATGCCAGATAATAATATAGAAGCTAGTCGTGAAGTCGTAGATTATGCATATAATTCAGGATGTAATTATATAGGTATAAATTTTCCTCTTGATAACTGTAATGATTGTGGTTTTGTGGGAAAAATTTCTAATGCCTGTCCAAGATGTGCTTCAAAAAATATAAGAAGATTGAGAAGAGTATCAGGTTATTTAGCTGAGGAAAATCATTTTACAGCTGGAAAGAAAAAAGAAATGAAATTAAGAAAAGCTAATGTTAGATAAATTTGTCAATTTTTAGTCAGTACATACATCTTATATTAATAACAAATACAAGGAGTATATTTATGGCTAAAGCATTTTGTCTTTTAAATCATTCTCTTACAAATAATCAAATTGCGGAACTTAAGGAAAAATTCTTAGTATCAGAGATTATATATCCGCCAGAGGAACTTTCAGTTTCCTGGTCTCAGATTCCTGCTACAGAAAGTCTTGATGCTGACATAATTAAAAATGTAATTGCATGGCTTGATAATTCTGAAAAGAATGATGTATTTATTATTCAGGGAGAATTTGGCTCTACATTTATTTTGGTTGACTATTCTTTACAAAAAGGGCTTATTCCTGTTCATGCTGTTACAAAGCGTGTCGAAACAGAAGAAGTTAATGGTGAAACAGTTTGTAGACATTATGTTTTTCAACATGTATGTTTTAGAAAATATGCTCGCATAAATGATTTATTTTAATCCAAAAACGAAGGAGTATAGATTTACATCTGTACTCCTTATTGTTAATCATTTTATTTGATGATTTCTTCTTTCTTTGGGCGTAATCCGCAGGTGAACTTTTCTATACAGTAACCGGCTGCAATGCATTTAGGAACAAAAAGGGCATTTGCAATTTCTTTCCATTCTTCAGAATATTCAGAAAGAGCTTTCTTTAGCTCATTTGCAAAAGACCTTATCTCCCAGTAAGCACGAGAACATAAACGCATGTTCATAAAATTAATCAGAGTCCTTAAGTTTATCTTCCATATCATCTTGCTTTCATAAGCTAGAGGCAGAAGATTTGTATAGTCCTCTTTCGGCATTTCAAGCTCTTTAAGCTTATTCATTCCTTCTGTGATATGGACTATTGTTTCATTCCATATCTTTAATGCTTCAGGATTGCTTTCAATTTTTGGCGGTATAACAGTTTTAAATCCTTTGGCGTAGTCAATATATCTTGTAGAAGCTTGCATACGGGTAGGGCTGCCGCCTATGTGTGTGTAAAGTTCCCTCATCATTTTTGCTGAATAGCCTTCTATAACAACATAAACATCAGGTAATTCTTCAACACGCCCATGACCACTTTTGATACATTCTATAGCTCTTTTTTTGTTCTTTTCTAAATTATCTGTAGGACTACCCCAGCAAGTACCAGCATTAAAGCCAATACAGTTCAGAGGGTCTTTCATTGTCCATTCTTTTATTTCAATAGTAGCCAAGACATAACCTCGTAAAAATAAATGTAAAGATGTTTCACTAAAATCAAATTGATTTTATAACTGTCAGAATAAAAAAAATCAATAGCTTATTTTAATTAAATCATCTTCTTCAAGTGTATAATGGTCTATTTTCCAAACAAGTTCTTCCCATTTAGAAGCAGCTTCTATATCTTGGTAGCTTTGGTAATAATGGGCAGTTAGAATACAATCTCTGTAAACATTTGTAACATCATCACTGTAGCCTTCTTTTTCTGGGTCTATTTGAATTGAATATTGTAGACTGTTATAAAAACAGCAATGTTCTTCATCTGGTCCTTTTATAACATGAAAGCCCTGCATATTATTGCTGTAGCGTATATCAGGGTTATAGGCAATGGCTTCAAGTTGTTTTACTCTGTTTAATCCACAAGCTTTTATGGCTTCTTCTCTTGTCATGTTGTATTTTATCATTAATATTTTCAATGCTCCCTTAAATAAAAGCAGTTATTATATATAACTCATTATTTAAAAAGTGCCTATAGGAAATATTAGTTACGGCTTTCTTTATTACAAAATGTTATTTTGCTTCCTGCTTATATTTCTCTAAATCTTGATTAAGCCAGTCCCTACGATTTTGAAGCCATTTCATAAAATAGTCGACTTCATCATCATAAGTCTTTCTTTTTTGCCAGCCTGTTGCATGTGGCCATTGATAATGACCTATCAATTGCCATGCTTTATCATTCAATTCACAGGCTGGTTTTATTCTTCTTGAAAGAGAATATATATAAGCAAAGGAATTTTGTAATTCAGTTTGGGTTGAGAACCACCTGTCTGTAACTTTTTTTACAAACCAAGGGTCTTCAAACAGTCTTTTATACCAGCTTGCTTCAACTTTTATCCAGTAGCCTTCAGGTTTACTGTTTCCTTCATAACTGTTATTACCACATGAAATATCAAAATCCCATATAGGACCCATAACTAAAAGTTTTCTTACGGTATCATAATAAAGATAACATGAATCTCTAAATCTTGCATCTCTATTTAATGTATATTCGTTTATAAGATACCAGTCAACAAAAGAATCTACATCTATATATTTTCTATAGCCTGTTTCAGGGTTTGCAAAATTTTCACCAAAGAGAAAATCTTCAAATTTGTTAACACCTTCTACGAGATAGTTTTTCATTTTTTCGGAAATAGTTCTTGGTGAATACATACTGAATCTTATTCCTCTATTGGTTCTAAAATTTATAGGCTTTTTAAATCTTGTATCTGTAACCATTATGAAAGAACCATTTACATTGAAGTTTGTGTTTGGGTCAGGAATGTCGAGTCTTGATTCTGAGGCTTCTATTTTTTCATAAACTTGATATAGTCCTTCAAAGCGACCATTTATATAAAGGTTTACAAATCTGTAATTTGGAGTCCATTTGAAATTATTCCATACCTTATGAGCAAGGTATGTTGCATATGCGTTTCGTAAGTTGGTACTGTCGCCTCCATTTGCCATTAAAACCCATTTTTCAGCTTTGGGCATGTCTAAAAATGTTTCTGCATTTTCGAATTTCAGTAGATAAGGTTTCTTTTTCATCTCCCATGTTGAATTTCCTCTACCTCGTATTTTACAATCTCCTGTCTTTTTATTTATGGAATAGCTTGCTTTTACGTAGTTCTCTGTTGATGTGATAGCTTTAAAATCTTTTGTCTGAATGTGCAAAATTGGTAAACCTGTTGCTATTACATCAACAGAGAACTACGTAAAAGCAAGCTATTCCATAAATAAAAAGACAGGAGATTGTAAAATACGAGGTAGAGGAAATTCAACATGGGAGATGAAAAAGAAACCTT
>JAILNT010000156.1 GCA_024691265.1 Treponema sp.
TAAGAAAAGTAGGACTTTCTCCTGAGCATATCGACCGTTATCCTCACCAATTTTCAGGGGGACAAAGACAACGTGTTGGTATTGCCAGAGCTCTTGTTATGAATCCAAAACTTATTATTGCAGATGAATGTATAAGTGCCCTTGATGTTTCTATTCAGGCACAAGTTGTAAACTTAATGCGTGATATACAAAAGGAAACAGGAGCAGCTTATCTTTTTATTGCTCATGACCTTTCTATGGTAAAGTATATAAGTGATAGAATTGGAGTATTACATTTGGGACATTTGCTTGAAAGTGGAACTACAGATGAGATTTTTTCAAATCCTATTCACCCGTATACAAAGAGTTTACTTTCAGCTATACCTCGTCCAAATCCTGTTGTTGAACAAAATCGTGAAATTATTACATACGATTATAAAACAAGCGGAATTAACTATTTAGAAGGTAAAAGACAGCTTGTAAATGGTAGCCACTATGTATTAGCTACTGATAAAGAATTTTCTGAATGGACTTAACTTTTATTTATCCTCCTAATATTTAAAAATAAAAAGGGAGTGGCAAGATAGATTTTCCTGTCACTCCCTTTACTTTTGTCTTTATACCTTAAACTGGTCTATTTGATTTCCTATTTCATCAATAGATGTAGTCATTTTTGAAGATATACCACTTAAAGCTTGTCCTGTTTCGTTTATTTTCCTTGCACCTTGAGCCATTTCATTCATACTGTTTGACATATGACCGCTAGCTTCCTGCAAGTGAGAAACTTCTTTAAGAATAGCTTTGTTTCCTTCTGTCATTTCAGAAGCCGCAGTTCTTACCTCTATTGTACTATCATTCATTGAATGAAGTGCATTTGTAATCTGAGAACTACCTTCATTCTGTTCCTGCATTGCGGCTTTTATATGTCTTACAAGTTCATCTGTTTCTTTGATTTTAGTAGCTACAGCCTGGAATGCAACGCTTGATTGTTCTGAAGCATCTACAACACTATTTATAGACTCTTTGATATTATTCAGCTGTTCGCTTATAGACATAGATTGTTGTTGTGATGTTTCTGATAATTTACCAATTTCATCTGCAACAACACTAAAACCTTTTCCGGCTTCTCCGGCATGAGCTGCTTCTATTGCTGCATTCATAGCGAGTAAGTTTGTTTGACTTGCAATACTTGCTATAGCATCATTTGCTTCCTGAAGCATGTCACTTTGAGCTTCAATCTGGTCTATTTTTTCGTTTACATCTTGTAGTTTTTCAAAACCAATATGTGTATTAGAGCGAAGTTGCTCGAATGATTCTGCCATTTTTTCAACAGAATTATTTACACTTGAAATGTTACCTATCATTTCCTCAACAGCAGCACTTGCTTGAGAAACACTTTCTGCCTGTTGTGTTATCATTCTGTCGAATGATTCTATATTTGACGCAATTTCGTTTACTGCTCCAGCTGTTTCCTGAACACTGTTGTTTTGTAAAGAAATTTGTTTATGCATATCATCTATATTTGAAAGTATCTGCGAAATAGATGCTGTTGTATCTTGTGTACTAGCTTGTAAATCTGAACCGACATTTATAAGGTCATTCTTTGAGTTTTTTACACCCGTAATAATTGTCTGAAGTTTTTCACTGAACTTATTAAAGCCTTTTACCACATCTCCAATTTCATCTTTTGTTTTTACAGAAATTCTTTTTGTGAGGTCTGCGTTTCCAGTTGCAATGCCATTTATAGTATCTTTAACATCTATTAAAGGTTTTAATCCTGCTGTTATAACAATATAAACTAATAAACCTGAAATTATGACAATAAGAAAGGCTGCAAGGAACATTTTTATTATCATATTGTCCATTACTTTGAAATAGTCAGAACGTGGTGCCATACAGAAAATTGTCCAGTCTGTACCAAATCCAACAGGTCTATATGCACTTATAACAGTACATTTTCTGTGAGAGCCTTCATAGAAGAATTTATAGCTTTTTTCTCCATTTAATGCAGCATTAATTGCTTCGTTAAATTCTCCTGTTGTTGTATCTCTAAGAATCTGACCTTCTTGTGCATAAGAAATCTTTTCATCACCTATAGTTTTTCCTGTTTTCATGCTCATTATAATAGGGTGACTTTCTTTTCCTATAACAGTTTCTGCACAGAAATTAGATAATGCTGAACCATCAACAACTGCTACAAGAATACCTATTATTTCATTGTTTCTGTTATGTACAGGAATAGAGTAGAACATTGCAAAATCACCTGTTACAGGGCTTAAACTTGGGTCTAGGATAAAATTATTACCTTTGATAGCGTTCTGAAAATAAGGTCTTTGAGAAAAATCTGTTTTCGCACCAGTATGTGTATATCCAATTCCATTTTTATCACAGAATGTTAAATTTATAAAATCATTACTAGATTCTTTTACTTTATCAAGAGTGAAAGCTTTTTCTTCAACAGGAGCGTTTTCATCGCATATTATAGAAATAGATGCTAATGAATTTAATATATTGAAGATTTTTTCATTATGTGCATTAAGCTTGTTTGCTATATTGTCGGTTGCTTGTTCTAGAGTTTGCCCTATAGAAGTTTCTAGAGCTGGAACGGCAGTTCTTTTTGATATAGCTCCTAATGTAAATGTTCCTATTGTTACAAGTATTATTACAAATAATATTATTCGAAATTTTAGACTTGAAATATTTATAGCTTTTTTTTCAGAGGAAGATTCCTTTTTAATATTCTTCTCTTTTTTGCCTTTCATTTAACAATCTCCTGAAAATAGTATT
>JAILNT010000180.1 GCA_024691265.1 Treponema sp.
AAAGAAAGCGAGAAAGTTACAAGAGATGAAAGCATGGCTCTTGAGCTTGGAAAAATATCAACTGCAAAGTTTGCTCTTTTTTCCAAAATCAGAAAGACGAACAAGGGCTATATAATTACAGCAGATTTTACCGACCTTACAACAGGCGAACAGCTGGCGAGTGCAACAAGTAAAGAGTATTCAGAAGTAGAATATCTTTACGGTTCAACAGGTGCCGTAGATGAAATAACACTTTTAATAGCGGACAAACTCAAACTTGCAATTTCGGATTTGAATAAAAGTCTTCTTTCAAATGGAACAGCAGGATTTTCAGTAGAAGAACAGCTGGCACTGGCTAGGGAGAACGAAGAAAATTATAAAAGGATTATGGCTCAATATGATGCAGAGCTTTCAAAATTAAATGTATCGAACGACATCAATGCTGTAGAAAACAAAAAGAGAATAGAAGCAGAAAAAGCTCTTTTGGCAGAAAAACAGAAAGCAGAGCAGAAAAGACAGCAGGAACTTGCAGAGCAGAAAAAGAGGGCAGAGGCAGACGCAAAGCTTGAAGCAGAGCGAAGCATAGCTTTGAAAACACAGCGTGATAAGATGGCAAAAGAAGCTAGTGCAAAGGCTGCGGAAGTGAGAAAGCTCAAGATTTCTAAGCAGGGAGTTTTAGGACAAATAAACATAATTGAAAGCAAGAAAAAAGCTTTAGTAGAAATCAGAAAAAGTGTGGAAGCTCGTTCACAGGAACTTTATGAGCAGCTTGTAAAAGACCGTGAAAGCGAAGAAAGTCGCATTAGAAACAAGAGCTATAGCACAGTAGAACTTGAAAACGGACAGCCAACAGAACAGGCAAAGAAACGCCGTGAAAATCAGGTAATAAAATCATATAAAGATTTGACAAACAAGTTCTTTGCAGATTGTGACGCAGTAAAAGAAAGTACGATGAGCCAGCAGAATGCACTTTTGGCAGAAATCAGGGCAGACCAAAAGGCACTTACTGCAAACAGAACCGTTTCTTCGATGGGAGATGAGCTGAAGGTGAGCTTTGGCACTTATGAGGGAGATAAAAACGGCTGGAGAGCCTATCTTTCACTTTATTCTGACGGGGTTTTGATTTATAGCGACAGCTTTATTGTGGGCTATGAAGCCTTGAGCGGAAAGAAAGCTCCGAACATGGAAACAGAGCTTGATGACGCAGTTATAGAAGAATACGCAAATAACGTGGATATGTATAATTCTCTTTTAACACGAGGAGACCCTATTATTTACTTTGAGCTTGATTATACGGCAGAAGCTCAAAGTGACGACAAGCCGAGCGTGTATACCTTCAACTTTGATAAAATCAGGGGTTTGAATACGGTGAGCGGAAAAGTTACGCAAACAAGCCCTTTGAACAAAAAAGAAGAAAAGACAATGCAGCCATCTCAGGAACTAAGAATATTTGCTGGAATTGTAGAAAAAGAAAAAGCAAGCTTTGACGCAAAAAAATATCCTGTAGAAGTGTATATGGCAAAAGGTTTTTGCAAAGCGGAAGCGGAAAAAAAAGTTGCATTTGATACAGAATTTGCAAAATATGCAGGTAAATCTGTGATGGTAGAAATACCTGGTAGAGACTATGAAATGCTTTCTACAGAAGTAACACAGAAATTATATCAATGGATCATGGGAGAAAATCCTAGTAAGTTTAAAGGAGATGATTTACCTGTAGAAAGTGTATCCTGGTATGATGCAATATATTTCTGTAATAAGTTAAGCGAAAAAATGGGATATACTCCTTTTTATGCAGTGGACGGGGAAACAGATGTGTCTAAATGGGGTTATACGCCTCATAAGGAAAAAGATATAGAAGGAGAAATCACACAGAATAAAAGTGCAGACGGCTTTTGCTTACCAACAGAGAACGAATGGGAATATGCAGCAAAAGGCGGAAAGGATTACGAATATTCAGGAAGTGATAATCTTTCCGAAGTAGGCTGGTATTGGAACAACAGCGGAGAAAAAACACATCCTGTAGCTCAGAAGAAGGCAAACGGATACGGACTTTATGATATGAGCGGTAGTGTTTATGAATGGGTTTGGGATTCCTTCTACAACTACAAAGGCGACCTCGGCCACTGCTACTACCGTTGTAGGTGTGGCGGTAGCTGGGGCAGTGGCGACAATTACTGCGAGGTTAGTTACTGCAGCAGCAGTAACGTGTTCGGCAGGAGCGACGGCAGTTACGCGGGCCGCAGGAACGACTACATAGGTTTTCGCGTGATTCGTCATATAAGCAGGTAACGAGCTTGAGCGGTGGAAAGTCGGCGAAAGGGCAAGCGTTAAGCAAGCCCTGTAGCAGACTTGGAAGGGCGAAAGCGGAACTATAACATAGTCTTTTTCATTGGAAAAATGCTGTATAGATATAATAAAAAGTCGTTATTTTTAGGGAAATAATTACTATAGTAAAAAGGTAAAGGAGTTTTTTTAGATGAAGAACGTAAATAGGCTACTTGCATTGACTTTAATGCTGGTAATGGGCGTGAGTGCATTTGCACAAAGTAAAGAAGTTCCAGAAAAGAAACTTGTTAAAACACTTGAAAAAAACAAAAAGACAGGCATAGAGTTTGTGAGCGACATAAGTCTTGATGGTTTCAAAGTTGGCTCAGACGGTTCTGTTTTTCTGTCATTATTTTCAGGAAGTAGTGTGCAGTTAATATCCGGAATGGATATGACAAATATAAAAGAACGTTTGGAATACAAGAAAAGAGCTAGCTATAAAGTTACTTTTGAGACAAAAGAAGCAGGAAAGATATATGCTGTTACAGCGATAGAGGGAATAGAAAGCGTAAAAAAATATAACGAAAGAAAAGAAGCAGAGAGAATAGCAGCCGAAAAGAAAGCTGAAGCAGAGAGAATAGCAGCCGAAAAGAAAGCTGAAGAGGAAAGATATCGTAGCCTTACAAGTTCGGCTGTACAAATAATACTTCCAGAGCTTGAAAATATAACAGGCAGCGAAAAAAGCTGGATAGGCGGGCAGGTACAGGACAAGCTAAAAAGTAATATGCAGGAGTATTTGGGAATGAAAACTCTTGTAGATGCAAAAAGTGAAGCCGCTATCATAAAATTACAGAAAGAAAGCGAGAAAGTTACAAGAGATGAAAGCATGGCTCTTGAGCTTGGAAAAATATCAACTGCAAAGTTTGCTCTTTTTTCCAAAATCAGAAAGACGAACAAGGGCTATATAATTACAGTAGACTTTACCGACCTTACAACAGGAGAACAGCTGGCGAGTGCAACAAGTAAAGAGTATTCAGAAGTAGAATATCTTTACGGTTCAACAGGTGCCGTAGATGAAATAACACTTTTGATTGCAGATAAACTCAAACTTTCAATTTCAGAGATAAACCGCAATGTTCTTTCAAATGGTTCATCAGAATTTTCAGTAGAAGAACAGCTGGCACTGGCTAGGGAGAACGAAGAAAATTATAAAAGGATTATGGCTCAATATGATGCAGAGCTTTCAAAATTGAATGTATCGAACGACATTAATGCAGTAGAAAACAAAAAGAGAATAGAAGCAGAAAAAGCTCTTTTGGCAGAAAAACAGAAAGCGGAGCAGAAAAGACAGCAGGAACTTTCAGAGCAGAAAAAGAGGGCAGAGGCAGACGCAAAGCTTGAAGCAGAGCGAAGCATAGCTTTAAAAACACAGCGTGATAAGATGGCAAAAGAAGCTAGTGCAAAGGCTGCGGAGGTGAGAAAGCTCAAGATTTCTAAACAGGGAGTTTTGGGACAAATAAACATAATTGAAAGCAAGAAAAGAGCTTTAGTAGAAATCAGAAAAAGCGTAGAAGCACGCTCACAAGAACTTTATGAGCAGCTTGTAAAAGACCGTGAAAGCGAAGAAAGTCGCATTAGAAACAAGAGCTACAGTACCGTTGAAAAAGGAAGTGACGGACAGCCAACGGAACAGGCAAAGAAACGCCGTGAAAATCAAGTTATAAAATCATATAAAGATTTGACAAACAAGTTCTTTGCAGATTGTGACGCAGTAAAAGAAAGCACGATGAGCCAGCAGAATGCACTTTTGGCAGAAATCAGGGCAGACCAAAAGGCACTTACTGCAAACAGAACCGTTTCTTCGATGGGCGAAGAGTTGAAGGTGAGCTTTGGCACTTATGAGGGAAGCAAAAACGGCTGGAGGGCTTATCTTTCACTTTATTCTGACGGAGTTTTGATTTACAGTGACAGCTTTATTGTGGGCTATGAAGCCTTGAGTGGAAAGAAAGCTCCGAACATGGAAACAGAGCTGAACGACACAGTTATAGAAGAATACACAAATAATGTGGATATGTATAATTCTCTTTTAACACGAGGAGACCCTATTATTTACTTTGAGCTTGATTACACAGCAGAAGCTCAAAGTGACGACAAGCCGAGCGTGTATACCTTCAACTTTGATAAAATCAGGGTTTTGAATACGGTGAGCGGAAAAGTTACGCAAACAAGCCCTTTGAACAAAAAAGAAGCAAAGACAATGCAGCCATCTCAGAATTTGAGGGAAATAGTCGGTATTGTGTCAAGTGAAAAAAAAGATTTTGAGCTGTTGACTTCTTATTTTGCAAAAGGTTTTTGCAAAGCAGAAGCGGAAGAAAAAGTTGCATGGGATAAAAAATTTGTAAAATATGCAGGTAATTCTGTGATGGTAAAAATTCCTGGTAAAGACTATGAAATGCTTTCTACAGAAGTAACTCAGAAAACTTATGAAACCGTCATGGGAGAAAATCCAAGTGAGTTCAAAGGAGATGATTTACCAGTAGAAAATGTATCCTGGTATGATGCTATATATTTCTGTAATAAGCTGAGTGAAAAAATAGACTTAACACCTTTTTATGCAGTGGACGGAAAAACAGATGTTTCTGAATGGAAATATACTCCTCATAACGGAAACTCAATTCGAGGCAAAATCACACAGAATAAAAATGCAGACGGCTTTTGCTTACCAACAAAGGAAGAATGGCAATATGCAGCAAAAGGCGGAGAGGATTACGAATATTCAGGAAGTGATAATCTTGATGAAGTAGGTTGGTATTCCGGCAACAGCGGATATAAAACGCACCCTGTAGCAGAGAAGAAGGCAAATAGATACGGACTTTATGATATGAGTGGAAATGTTTGGGAATGGGTGTGGGGTTCCGACTACATCAAGCGTTATTACTGTGGCGGTAGCTGGAACAATAGGGGTAGTAGCTGCAACTACAGTGGTGCGGGCTACAGGGACTACAACATAGGTTTCCGCCTGATTCGTCGAGTGAGCAAGTAGCGAGCTTGAGCAGTGGAAAGTCGGCGAAAGGGCAAGCGTTAAGCAAGCCCTGTAGCAGACTTGGAAGGGCGAAAGCGGAACTATAACATAGTCTTTTTCATTGGAAAAATAGAACTATGTTATAGTTATATATATTAAAGAGAGCGGACTTTATCTCTTAAGGCAAGAATGCGGGAAGGAGAAACTGAAAGCTCGTCAATTCCCATATCAATAAAGTTTTCTGTAAGCTCTAAATCTGCTCCCAGTTCACCACATATTCCAACCCAGCAGCCATGCTTATGACCATTTTCAATAGTCATCTGTATAGCTTTTAGAACAGCAGGGTGATGAGGATTATAAAAATTTTCAAGCTTAGAGTTCTGCCTGTCTATAGCAAGAGTATATTGAGTAAGGTCATTTGTTCCTATTGAGAAAAAGTCTACTTCCTGAGCAAGCTCTTCGCTCATTAATACTGCAGCCGGTGTTTCTATCATTATTCCCTGTTCAACATCTCCATAAGGAATATTTTCCTTATTGAGTGCTGAACGTACATCGGCAGATATTTTCTTGATTTTCTTTACTTCATCAACAGAAATAATCATAGGGTACATAATTGCAATATTGCCAAATGCACTTGCTCTATATATCGCTCTAAGCTGAGTCTTAAAAAGTTCTGGGCGTTCAAGACAGATTCTTATTGCACGGAAGCCCATTGCAGGATTTTCTTCCTTGTCAAGTTTGAAATAATCAGCCTGTTTATCAGCTCCAATATCAAGGGTACGGATAATAACTTTCTTTCCCTTCATTTTGCGGGCAACATTTTTATAAGCTACAAACTGTTCTTCTTCCGTTGGATAAGAATTTCTTCCAAGATAAAGGAATTCACTTCTGAAAAGACCTATTCCCTCTGCATCATTTTCATTTGCCAAATCTGCATCTGGCACACTTCCAATATTTGCATAAAGGTTAATTTTCTTTCCTTCTTTTGTTATAGTTTCTTTTCCTTTTAATTCCTGTAAAAGCTCTTGCTTCTTCAAAAGCTTCTGTCTTTCAATTTCCTTTGCTTTCAAAGTTTCTTCATCAGGGTCAATTATGAGTTCACCTGTGAAACTATCAACGATTGCCATTTTTCCATTCCAGTCTGCATCAATGATAACACCTGTAAGAGCTGGAATATTCATTGTTCTGGCAAGAATTGCTGTATGAGACTGTGAAGAACCGTATTTTGTAACAAAAGCAAGCAGCTTGTTCTTGTCTAATTGCACTGTTTCAGCTGGAGTCAAATCTTCCGCAGCAAGAATAGAAGGCTCTGAAGAATCAAGATTTTCATCTTTTCCACCGCAAAGAATTGTTATAACTCTTCTTGAAATGTCTTTTATATCTGCTGAACGGGCTTTCATGTATTCGTCGTCCATTTCTGAGAAAATCTTAGAAATAGATTCGCCGGCTGCAAAAACTGCATATTCAGCATTTGCTTTTTCATTTGTTATAAGGTCATAAACTGCATCATTGTAATCATCATCAGCCAGCAGCATTGACTGAACGTCGAAAATCTGGGCAGTTTCTTCCCCTACAGTTTCCCGTGATTTCTTGTAGATAGCCTGAAGTTCATGCACAGCAGCATCACGAGCTTCATTGTACCTTTTTGTTTCAGCTTCAATATCGCTTACTTCTTTTTTTGATGTGTCGTAAACAACTTTTTTCAATATTTTAACAGGACCTATTGCTATTCCCTTAAAAATAGATTTTCCATTGTAACGCTTCATGTTCATCCACCTGTAGTTTGTTAAAGAATAATAAAAACTGGTATGTTAGTATTGCATTATAGCATAACTGCTTTATTTATTTAAAGGAAATTCTTTTTTATAACATAACATTTATATTCCTTTCTTGCTATGAATGTTAATTTGTCTTAGAATGGTTATTATGGATTCGCAAAATTCTTTCGACAGAATAGTATCAGGTATATCTAAAGATGAAAGAAAATCTCTTTTAAAAAAAATGAAATCTTTAGACATGACTTCTGCTGATTCGGAATCTGCAGATATAGAAATGGCTAATAATCCACAGTCAGCAGCTGTTGGAGGTTTTATAGATGATGAATCTCTTGATTTAGAGACAAGCTTAAAAAAGACATCTCCTTTGTTTAGGTTTTGGTTGTGGTTAAAAGCTTTATTTACAAATGACACAATGCAAAATCTTTATAATAATGAGCTTGTAAATAGTATGGCAAAAACCCTTTCAAGAAATTATCCAGGACTTTTGGATTATAAACACGGCTATTTGCTTTCTACATTTTATACAAAACTTGGCGAATTAAAAATATGTGCTGATTTTTTTAGACCTTTCATGGATTATGTACAGGAAGATGAAGGAAGTTTTCTTGTTCTTTTAGGTTCTTTGATAATGCCATCTATAGAAAGTTCTATGGAAACAGAGGTCGACCCTTATATAATGCCGTTTGACAGGCAGGTTACTTCTGAACTTAGAACATCTTTAATTCATAAAATGGAAGATATTATAAAAGATTTACCTCCTAAAGAAAGAACTATAATGTATGCGAGTGCTCGTTCTATAGACTGGCTAAAACAATTTGTTAAACTTCCGTTTGATGATTTTATAAAACATTTTTCTACTGTTATTGATGGTTCATATTCCTGCTTTTTTTCAGATGTAGATTCTGATTTTAATGCTTTTGCAAAAGTGCTTGTACATGGCAGAAAAGTTCCTAAGGCTGTTCTTGAAGCCCTTTATATGTTTTCTATCAGAAATGATTCAGGGGAAGAACTTGATAAAGATGAAGAAAATAGTACTGCTAATGAGTTTATAAGCAAGGCTACATCTCAGCTTTCTATGATGGATATGTTCATTTCTACAGTTCCTTTACATCAAATTGGCTGTGTTGTTTATAATAATGCAAGATGGTCTGTTGATGAACTTTCTGGTGGTGAAAACTGGTTTGTAAAGTATAAGGCTCAATGGAAAAAAATATTTGATAGCCGCTGGGAAGCCTGGATTCGGGATTGCAAGAAAGAAAAGCTTCGTGGCAGATTGCAGGAGTATTTTGAACTTGTATCCTTTCCACTTTTCCCTGAACGCCCTTGGTCAGATATTTGGGGGGGTGTAGGCTTTAGGTATGAGTTTACACTAGGCTTTCTTAATTCTTTATATGATAAAATTATAGGTATTCACATTCAGCCATTAAAAATTGTTATGCTTGAAGGTCAGTTCCGGCAGAAAGCAAATCAGGTTGATTTTACAGACCAGGTAAATGAGCTTGCTTCTATAAAGCAGGATTTGGAAGCTATTAAAAACAGGCTTTCGATAGATGGCGATTTTGGACTTATATTTGCAAAATACAGAGGCGGACATTTAAGGACTAATAGTGCTCAAATGCAGGTTCAAAATGTAATGTCAGAGCTTGAAGAAGTTGTTGCCGAATTGATAAAAAAATTTGGCAATGCCTGTCGCGTTATAGATGCTATTATTGCCGGTATATTCGGTCAAAGAATGGATACAAGATATGACACACTTGTAAATCTTAATTCAATTCATGGACGTGAAAATGTTGAGTTCAGGAAAAGTCTTGAAGCTTCACAATTATTTTTGAATCATGCTCTTGAAATGCTTTCTGAAATAGAGTCTATTGATGTTCCTATATATGAAAAATAATATTGTTTTATATGGTTAATATTTCTTTTTTATCAGATATTAAAAGTGATTCCCTTTATGTAAAACATTATTTTTATAAAGATAATAAAGCTCTTGAGATTAATTCTCCATTATGGGGAATGTCTTTAAGAAACGCCGGTAACATGCGTTTCAGATGGAATGAGAAAAATATTTTACGAGATTCTTTTCTTTCTTCCCTTGCTAAAGATAAAGAAGTTGTCCCCGTTGAGTTAATTCATTCTAAAATTATTTGTGATGTTGTTTCAAAAGCAGATACAATAAATAAAACCGCTGATGGAATTATAACAACTAATGCAGCTTTATTTCCTGTTATTACGGTTGCCGATTGTATGCCGATTTTCCTTTATGATTCTGTAAGTAAAGTTTTTGGCGTGCTTCATTCGGGTTGGAAAGGAACGGGAATTGTTGCAGAGGCTATAAAACTTGCAGAAGAAAAATATAATGCCCATGCAGAAGATTTTTCTGTGGCTATTGGACCTCATATAGGAGACTGCTGCTATATAGTTGATGAAGAGCGGGCAGAATATTTTTCTAGTAATTTTACAGAAGCTTGTATTGAAAAGGTTGAAAATGACAGCCTTTCATGGAATGATTCTGATAAACAGCTTTATAAGCTTTCTTTAACAAAAGCAAATCTTTCTGTTTTAAGAAAACTTGGTGTAAAAGATTCTAATATAGTAGTTTGTGATGATTGTACCTGTAGTTCTGTAATAGAAAATACAGATTTTTATCCTTATGGAAGTTATAGAAGGGAAAGTAAAGGAAAGGCAAATGCAGCCTTTACTGTGCAAGCTGCTTTTTGTGCATATTTTTAATAGGATTTTGTATGGCGGATAAAGAAAAATATATAGAACGTCTTGATAAGATTTTATCTCATGCAGGTTTTGGTACTCGTAAAGATGTAAAGAAAATACTTCATTCTGGTGCTGTAACTGTTAATGGAGAAATCGTAAAGAGTGCAGATTTTCATGTAAATCTTTCTGATGACAAAGTTGAATGTGATGGAGAACTATTAGACATTAAGCCAAATATCTATATTATGATGAATAAGATAGATAATGTAGTTTGTTCCACAAAAGAAGGAAATCATCAGACAGTATTTGATTATGTTGATGAAAAATATATGCATTCTTATTTAGGGGGAGATTTACATCTTGTAGGTCGTCTTGATATTGATACAGAAGGCTTGCTTCTTTTAACTTCAGATGGAAATTTTACGCATAAGCTTATTTCTCCAAAGACTCATTGTTCTAAAAAATATCTTGTTTACTTACGTGATGCAGTTGATGAAAATGCTAGATTAAAATATATGGAAGCATTCAAAAAGGGAATACACATAGAAGCCGAAGATAGTGATGCTGCTTGGGATTGTCAGCCGGCAGAACTTGAATGGCTTGAACTTCCCGAACTAATTTCTAAAGAAACTACAGGTCATGTTGTAAGCCTTAGAGAAAGTAAAAAGCCAGCTTCCGCCGCTTATCTTACTATATATGAAGGTCGTTATCATCAGGTAAAGCGTATGTTTAAGGCTATGGACAACGAAGTTATATACCTAAAGAGAGTTGCAATAGGGGAAGTTATGCTTGATGATAGTCTTGAATGTGGCTTTTCAAGAGAACTTACAAAGGAAGAATTAGAAAAGCTTCTCTGATTTTTTATAATAAAGTGTGTTATACTCTTTTGCATGAACAAGGATAAAGAAAAATATTTAAGAATGCTCTCTCGTCAATATCCAACAGAGCGTTCTGTTATAACAGAGATAGTTAATTTACAATCTATACTCGCTTTGCCAAAAGGTACAGAACACTTTTTAACGGATATTCATGGAAACTATGAACAATTCAATCATGTCTTAAAAAATGGCTCTGGTTCTATAAGGCAAAAGATAGAAGAAATCTTTGGTGGTTCTGAAATGCCTGTTGTAAAGCAGAGTCTTGCAACCTTGATTTACTATCCAAAAGAAAAGCTTGAAATTGTAAAATCTGAAGAAAAGGATATGCCTTCATGGTATACAACAACTTTACACAGATTGGTTTTAGTTGCCCGCCGGGTTTCTTCTAAATATACAAGGAGCAAGGTGCGAAAGGCTATTCCTCAGGGCTTTTCTTATATTATAGAGGAACTTATAACAGAAAAGGAAGAAATAAGCGATAAACAGGCTTATTATAATGCCATTATCCATACTGTTATTAGAATTGGTGCGGCTGATGCCCTTATTGAAGCTATGTGTCTTTTGATACAGCAGCTTGTAATTGACCATCTGCATATAATCGGAGATATTTTCGACAGAGGTCCAGGTCCTCATATTATCATGGATACACTGCTTGCATATCATAGTGTGGATATTCAATGGGGTAATCATGATATTATCTGGATGGCTGCTGCCAGTGGACATTTAGCAAGTATAGCCAATGTTGTTCGTTTATGTGCAAGATATAAAAATCTCGATGTTCTCGAAGAAGGCTACGGTATAAATCTTACTCCTCTTATAACATTTACAATGCAGACTTATGGCGGCATGGATTCTAATACTGTTCACAAAGCTATAAGTATTATTCAGTTTAAGCTTGAAAGTCAGATTATAAAAGCTAATCCTGATTTTGGAATGAATGACAGGCTCATTTTGGATAAGATAAATTATGAAAATGGAACTGTTGAAATAGGAAACAAGATTTACAAGCTTAATTATACAGATTTTCCAACTGTTGACAGAAAAAAGCCTTTTGAACTTTCGGCAGAAGAAAAAAATGTTATGGACAGGCTTCAAATGTCTTTTGTGCATTGTGAAAAGCTACAGCGTCATGTCCGCTTTTTATTTTCTAAAGGCAATCTTTATAAAGTCTATAATGGTAATCTTCTTTATCATGGCTGTGTTCCGCTTGATGAAAACGGTCGTTTTGCCCTTGTTCCTGTTTATGGACAAAAGTATTCTGGAAAAAAGCTTTTTGATATTCTTGAAGTTTGGGCAAGACGAGGCTATTTCAGTAAATATGGTTCTCAAGAACGTATAAAAGGGCAGAATATTCTCTGGTATCTTTGGGCAGGTCCTTATTCACCTTTATTCGGTAAAGATAAGATGGCTGTTTTTGAAGGGCTTTTTATTGATGATAAGAGTGCAAGAATTGAAACAAAGAATGCTTATTACAGATTAGTTAATGATGAAACAACAGTTGACTGTATCATGATAGAATTTGGTCTTGATGTTAATACTGCTCATATCATAAATGGACATGTTCCTCAGGAAATCAAGAAAGGTGAAACTCCTATAAAATGTGGTGGAAAGCTTCTTATAATTGATGGTGGCTTTAGTGCAGCTTATCATGAAAAAACAGGTATTGCCGGTTATACTCTTGTTTCTAATTCAAGAGGCATGAGGCTTGTTGTTCATGAGAAATTTGAATCTACAGAAAAAGCCATAAAAGATGAAACTGATATAGTTTCTGATTTGCAGGCTGTGGAAACTTTCCCAAAAAGAAAGTATGTTGCTGATACTGAAAATGGCCGTCTCATAAAGGAAAATATTGAAGAACTTGAAGAACTTCTTGACGCCTATAGAGACGGATTTGTAGCAGAAATAAAAGTAGACTAGTTATACCAGGCTAAGAGGGGAGAGTCCAAACTCTTCCCTTCTTTGGTGGTCATCACTTCCGCAGGGTTCAATATGAATGGTTATAGCATAAATATCAGGAATAGCCTTTCTTATTGCATCTTCTACCTGTTCTGTAAGCTCATGTGCTTCATATATTGGAATGTCTGGTGCAACTTCAATATCTAAATCTATATCATATTTAGAAGCTATTTTTCTTATTCTTGCACTATGAGGATTTGCAACCCCTTCTACAGAAGATACTGCTTCAAATAATTTTTTATAGAGTGAATTATCAGTGTTTCCGTCCATAAGTTCACTTGTCATTTCTGAAAACAGAATAAAGGCATTTTTTATAATCCATGCTCCAACAATTAGTGCTATTACAGGGTCTATAATTTTGCTTTTGAAAATCTTAGAGAGAAAAAGTCCCAGAAGAATTGAAAAAGATAAAACTATATCGTTTTTCATGTTCTGTGCATTTGCCTTTAAGATATCGCTTGAAGCTTTTTTTCCGTAGTGATTTTGTACGGCTGCAAGAATTGTCTTTCCTATTATCGACATTATTGCTGCGATAATGGCAACAAAAGAGGTTTCCTGGAAGTTACCTGCTATAAGGCTTCTTATTGCCTGCGATATAATATTAAAGCCTGCAATAAATATTATAAAAGCCAGGGAGAGAGTCGCCGTTGTTTCTGCTCTGCCATGTCCCCATGGGTGTTCTTTATCGCTTGGCTTTGCTATTATTTTTCCAATTATAAGAGTTACAATAGCAATAAGTACATCGGTGGCACTATCGATACCATCTCCAGTGACCGCAAGAGAGTTTGAAATATGGCCTAACACTATTTTTAAAAGTGCAAGTATGGCATTTCCTATAAGTGCGACAGTTCCAGCTATTCTTATATATTTTACTTTTAATTTGTCGTCCATAAAATAGCCTCCTTTCTTGTGGTATAGCTTATTTATAATATAAGTGTATTTCATTTGTTAGTGTTACTTAATTTTTTCTAAATTATTTATATAAAAAAGATTGAAGCTTGTGTGAAATTATATGAAAAGTGAGAATTCTAGTTAG
>JAILNT010000181.1 GCA_024691265.1 Treponema sp.
GCTGCTATTGTAGGCATTGGAATTAATATATCTGATGGAGATGGTTTTCCTAAAGAAATTGCAAGTGTTGCAGGCTCTTTATTGGGAGATGATTCTATAACAGAAAGTAAAAGAAAAAAAGTTACTAGAAATGAGCTTGTGGCTTGTGTAATAGCTAATCTTCTTTCAATCTATGATGCGGAAGAAGCTAGAGATAGCAAGGTGCTTGAAGAGACTCTTGCAGAATACAGAAAACGTTCTCTTTTAACGGGAAAAACTGTTAAGGTTATCCCCGTAATTGGAGATGATAAAAGTTCTTATGAAGCAACTGTTTTGGATATAGATTCACAAGCTGGTCTTGTTGTAAGACTGAAAGACGGAAGCACAAAAGTGTTGAAAAGTGGAGAGGTATCGCTTAAATCTGCTAATTTTAGCAAGCATTGCGATATCTAAATGCACATGCTATACTTTACTGTAAGTAAGAATTAATAGGAGATGAGACTTAATGAGCGAAGAACTTGACCCAAGTATAATGGCAATTCTTGATGAAGCAAATGCAATGGACGGTATTGATAATGTGATAGAAGAAGTTAATATCCCTATTAATATTGCTGCTTCTGAAAGAAGTGATGATAATAATATACAGCGAGATCCGTATAAAGTTGATTTGAGCATTCGTTCTTTTAAGAAGATAGAAAAAGAGTTTGATGATGTTTCTTCTCATGCTTTTGATGACCCTGCATATTATAAAACAGCTATGAGTGGTGAAGGTCAGGCAGCTCAGAGACTTCATCAGTTGCTTTCAAAATACCTGACTTGTAAAGATGTAAAAGATAGGAGTATTTACAGACAACAGATTATAAATGTCTATTGGGAAATGTTGCGTTCTGTTGCTCCAAAGATTTCAAATCCTTCTTTGCCTTTAGCCAAGAAAATGATGATTCGTTTTGCTGTTGTACTTCCATCTTTATTTACAGCAGAACAGAAAGAATTCTTTTCAAAAGTTTTTATTGATAATAATTCTGGCGAACCTGTTTTCTATCTTGATGAATGGATTAAAGGTATTGCTACAGGCAAGATAGGTCTTTCTACTACAGATGATTTACCACAGAAGAAATCTTCTCAATCTTCTTCAGGTGGTTCTGAAGAGCAGCAGCGTTTATTACAGCTAGAAAATAAAAATAGTGGAAAGCTTCAGACTTCAGAAAATCAGCTTAATGCAAAAGAAAGTGAACGTACAATGGTTGAATCTGAATTAAAGAGCCGAATAGATCAGTTATGTGAGCATTCTCCTTATGTTGGTCTTGAGCCTTATAAAATGCCATTGAGCGATTCTCAAAAGAAAATCTTTGCTGAAATAAATGAAAGACTTAAGGCTTTACAGAAGATTGATAAAGAGCTTGTAAAATATCTTGCAGAATATCAAGAAGCTAAAGATATTCAGGTTTCTCTTGAAGGTAAAATGGGTAGTATGCCTACTCAGATTGAAGTTAACACTACTGAGATTATGCAGGAACTTGATACTGTTCGTCAGATGGCAAAAATGACTGTAGGTCGTAAAGGTAATCACTTCCCTATATTTACAAGGGAATTCTATCATTGTATGCCAAATACAACAGGTTTTAGAGAGAATGTTATAAAGATTCTTGATTGGATTGAGTCTATAGACCCTAATGCTTTTGTAAGAGAGCATAAAAATCAAAGAAATCGTATAGTTCCTTTTACTATTCTCATTCCTACATATGGTGATATGGGAATGTGTTGGGAACCTTTCAATCGTTATAATAGACTTACAAGCCGTGGTAGAATTGCTGTTCCTATGTATCCAAGAGATTTGAAGATTGCAGTTCTTGCTGCTGTTGCAGATTTGAGATGGCAGGTTGCAAAGGAAAAAGCTTCTTTTGATTGGATGAATGTTGGTTGTTTAACTGGTAATTATTATCAGTGGATTGAAAGTCAGAAGATAAGAGGCGATTTAAAGACTTACTTTATAGCAGACTATATTCTTTGGATGACAAAAGAAGCTAATGGTATTCAAAAGCTTCCAAAAGAAGTAAGACAGATTTTCTGGCGATATATGCCATTCCCTCAAGAACGCAAAGATGAACTTGGTAAAAGAAGCCCTGTTTATCAGGATTTGATTCAAAGAGATAAGAACAGAGATATGTCTGATTGATATTGATTTGTATCTAATTTATTTATAAATTAAAAGCTGTCCTATATAAACATATAAAGTTTTGATTAGAATATATAGGGCAGCTTTTTTTGTTTATTACTCTTCTTTTTCTTTTTCAAAG
>JAILNT010000218.1 GCA_024691265.1 Treponema sp.
CAATAAAAAGCATTCGCAAGTTTTATCATTGCAGAATGCATAAAATCTTCAGAACCAGACATATCTATAATTATAATCGTAATTTTATATTTTAAATACATTTTAATAATTATTATTTAAATAATTAATTTGATAGAGGCATTATAACGAGGTCCTGAATTTAAATAAGAATCAACATTTCCAAAAGTAGTCTTAGATTCATCTTTAAATACAAATTTATAGCCACAAGATAACTCAACGTTTAAAAGCCGATAAATTTTAAATTTTATACCTAAAAGAGGATAGATAGATGTAAATTCTTTTTGAATAGAAGCAGGCATAATTTCATTGCCAAAATAACCAAGATAATCAAAAGAACCTCCCAAAGCAAAATAAAATCCTTTTAGGGAAGTTGAAAAGGGATAATATTCGGCAAACAGAGAAAACATTACTGTTGTACAATATTCTTCTGTATTTTCTATATGGAATGTACTATGTCCAAAACCGCATTTCCAGGCAAGATGACCTACCAAATGACGCTCATAATAAAAACCTGCACCCCAACCTCCATTTGATAAACCGGTCATCAAAAATTCAAATCCAAATGACAAATTTGATTTTTTTTCAACATCAGCATTTGTTTCAACACTTTCTTCTGAAGGATTATTATCAATACTTTGAGAATAAAGTGGAAAAATACAAAAAAATAAACATAAAATAATTTCAATTAATAATATTTTCTTCATTACAATTTATTATAACTCCTCGTTTTTACAAAAACATTCTAAAGCTGCTTAAAAAGCCAGTCTTAACAGATTGACAACAATATAAAAAATAAGTTAATATACGAACTATATCATAACGTGTGTTTTACAAACACCTAGGGGGATCGTTGGCAGACAATAAGGGTTTACGAATCAACGAACAGATTCGTGTACGAGAGATCAGGTTAATAGACGAAAAGGGCGAACAGAAAGGTATTGTTCCTATTATGGAAGCTCGAGAAATGGCTAAAGAGCGTGGGCTCGACCTTGTAGAAGTTTCACCAACGGCTAATCCGCCAGTTTGTAAGATTCTTGACTTTGGTAAATACAGATTCGAACAGGAGAAAAAGCTCCGCGACTCCAAGAAGAATCAGAAAGTATTGAAGCTTAAGGAAATTCGCATGCAGCCAAAAATTGGACCAGGCGACCTTGATACTAAAGCAAAACACGTACAAGAATTTTTGGACGATGGTGCCAAGGTTAAAGTTACTATCCGTTTCCGCGGACGTGAATTAGCCCACACAGAATTAGGTCTTGAAGTTCTTAATGAAGTTCAGAAAAGGCTTTCAGAAGGTACTTATGTAGTAGAAAAAGCTCCTGCTATGGAAGGGCGCTTTATGTCTATGACACTTGGTGCGAAAGCTAAAAATTAATTATTTTTTCGAGTTTTAAAATCTATCAACATTTCATTTCTTTATTGATGTTGTTGCTAGTACTTGAAAGAAAAGAGGTATGAGACATGTCTAACAAGATGAAGACAAAGAAGAGCGCTTCAAAGCGTTTCTCTCTTACTGGTTCTGGTAAGATTAAGTACAAGAAGATGAACCTTCGCCATATTTTGACAAAGCGTACATCAAAGAGAAAGATGCATTTGCGCGAAGCAGGTATCTTGTCTGAAGATTCTGCACGCAGAATTCGTAAGCAGATGCTTCCATACGGCTAATCTATATTTATAAGATTTAATTTTATAGCCGTATTAGTTTTTATTAGGAGTACTTAATATGTCAAGAGCGATAGACGGAACAAAACGCAATAACCGCCGTGCAAAGATTTTGAAGCTTGCAAAGGGCTTCATGGGACGCCGCGGAACAAATTATAAGGCAGCAAAAGATGCTGTAGTAAAGAGCTTGGTTCACGCATATGTTGACCGCCGTGACCGCAAGGGCAACTTCCGCCAGTTGTGGATTGCACGTATCAACGCAGCTGTTCGTGATGAAGGTCTTTCTTATTCACGTTTTATTGACGGTCTTACAAAGGCTGGAGTTGCAATCAATCGTAAAGCATTGAGCAACATGGCTATTGAAGATCCTGTAGCATTCAAGAAAGTTGTTGAAGTTGCAAAGGCAGCTCTTGCAAAGTAATTGTAAGAAAGTCTTATAAGCATACTTAACTTTTATAAAATCTTAAAAGGAAAAGGGTATTTAATATGATTTCACTTGATCAAGTTCAGTTGTTGGAGCAAAAGGTAGAAAGTGCTGTGGAAAGAATTACACAGCTGAATGCAGAAAACGATGCTTTGCGTAGTAAATGTGCAGAGCTCACAAATGCGCTTTCTGTAAAGTCGGAGCAGTTTTCTTCTTTCCAGGCTGATCAGAACAAGATTGAAGAAGGAATATTAAATGCTCTTGATCGTCTTAATACTGTAGAGAATACTGTTCTCGAATCAGCTTCTGGTGATTCTGTAGCACAGGATTCAGATGATTCAAATGTAACAGAAAATTCATCAAATGATGAAACTGTTTCTAATGAATCTAACGATTATAACAATTATAATTAATTAAGTTTAAGATTTTAGATTCCGGAGTATAGATAAAAAATGGGAAAACTTCAAATAGATGTGTTAGGTTCTTCGTTTGCTATTGAGGCAAAAGAGGACGATACATACCTAAAGCGTTTGCTTAGTTATTATGCCGAAATGACAGGTCAGATTGAGCAAAAAAGCAAATTGAAGGACCCATTACAAGTTTCTATATTATCCGGAATTATGCTTTGTGACGAATTATATAAAGAAAAAAGTAAAAATGCACAGTCTACTCAGCAGGGTGATGTTGAAATTCAAGAAGCTGAAAGAATAGCTGCAGATTTAATAAAAAAAATAGATCAGGTCTTAAAATAAGAAGTTAAGAATTTTGAGAAGAAAAATTATGGAAAAGGAGGAAATAAAATTAATATGAAATTTCCAGATGATTTCCATATATGGATTGATGCAGATTCTTGTCCTGCTCCTGTTAAAGAGCATATAATAAACATTTCTAACAAATATTCTATACATTCAGTATTTGTAGCAAACAGAAATATTCCACTCCCCCTTTCTGAATATATTACAATGCATATATGTGAGAAAGGAAAAGATATTGCAGATAATTTTATTTTTGAATCAGTAAAATCTAATGATATTGTAATTACACGAGATATACTTTTTGCAGAACGAATTGTAAAAAGAGATATAAGTGTAATGAACGATCGAGGTACTCTTTTTACAAAAGAAAATATAGCAGAAAGAATATCTGAGAGAAATTTAAGTTTTACATTTTCACAACTTGGACTTACGAACGGTTATTCAAAAAATAGATATGGTTCAAAAGAAAAAAATGCATTTTGCAATTGTATCGATAGAGAATTGCAGAAAAAACAAGTTATAGAATAATTTTTTTTACCTAATGATTTGCTTCTTTTAAGAATCTTTATTTTTGCTATTACTAATTTGGATCAGACGATCTTTTATTTGAAGAAAAGCTTTTACTATATCAGGGTCAAATTGAGTTCCAGCAGATTTTTTTATTTCTTCTATTGAAGCTTCCATTGTCCATGCTCTTTTATATACACGCTGATGGCTCAACGCATCAAAAACATCTGCTACAGCTACAATACGTGCCGCTAAAGGAATATTTTCGCCTTTTAGAGGTTCTCCTGGAATGACCTTATCACCAGGTTCGAATTTAGTATAATCAATATTTCCTGGATAACTTTTTTCAGAGTCTCCATTCCACCATTCATGATGATATAAAGCTACATCTCTACACATTTCATCTAATTCATTTTCTGTATCATTAAAAAGTTTTGCACCTATACAAGTGTGACCTCGCATAATAGCTCTGTCATCTCCTATAAAAGGTTCTTCTTTTTGTAGTATTTTATCAGAAACACCAACTTTTCCAAAATCATGACACTTTGCAGCTATCATAAGATTATCGCGGAATTTTTTTGTTGTTTCTGGAGGTAGATTATGATTTGTCGCCCATCTATCATAAATTTCTTTTGAAAATGAGGATACTCTTTCTACATGCTCAAATGTTTCTTTCGGGTCTCTAAATTGAGACATCAAAGTCATTCTTTTTAAATAATTTTGCATTATGTAAGTTCTATCAAGAGCTTGTGTTGCACTACTTGCAAAATGGGTAGCAAACAACTCTGCATCATAATCAAAATCTATAATATTTCCAGCACTATCGAAAGCATTGATTAATTGTAATACACCTCTAAGTTTACCGCTAACAGCTTTTAAAGGAATTGAAAGCATAGATTTACTTCTATAGCCTGTATTTTTATCAGTTTCTATATTAAATTTATAAGGACTACTATCAGAAATCTCATAAACATCTGGTATATTTACAGCGGTCATATGATTAGCACAATAACCCACTATAGACTTATCATTTATAGGGAATGTAAAAGATTTATAAGGCAGCTTTTCACCAAATGCAAGCCTCTTTTGTTGTGTATCATTTTGTGCATATTTTATTAATAACAAATCATCTTCAACAACATAAATAGACCCAGCATCAGCATTAACAATAGCTCTAGCATCTGAAAGGATTTGTTCTAAAAGAATATCAACATCTTTTATCTCATTTAGCGTTTTTTCATTTTCGATGATACTTTGAAGTTTACTTTCTCTTGTTGAATCAGATATGCATGAACTATATTGCTTCACGATATTCCACCTTTTATTATCAATTACATAGTGTAATTCAAAAAAAAATATCCGTCTAGTTTTTATAAAAATTAGATATTTTTCTACAAACTTGCAATTAATAAATATTAGCTAATTCTTTGTTATTAAACAATAATAAAGAGGTCCTGCTCCATTTTGTCTATCTGGAAGTACATGATAGCCATATTTTGTTTTTTCAGCACAAGGAAGTTGTACAGAGCATAAAGAACTTATATCAGGTACTGCAGTATCATCTATATTCAATACAGCTACATCATCAAATTTTTTAAACAAACGGGCAACAACATCATCATTTTCAGCAGGAGTCAATGCACATGTTGAATATAATAATTTTCCACCATGTTTAAGAAGTCTATATGCAGACGATAATAAAGCCCATTGCTCAAGTGCAAGCATCTTTATACGTGATTGAGTCCAAATAGAAAGATATTTCATATCTGCCAATACATGTCTTTCAGAAGAACATGGAGCATCAAGAAGAATTGCATCATAAGCTTCAGTTTCCTTTTTGCACCATAAAGCTCCATCACTACAAGTAATTGTTACTCGTTCCCTTATTTCTAAAGGCAAATGCTCATCACAAACTTTTACAAGTCTATTTTTTCTTTCAGCAGAACGTTCATTTGATATAAGATGAGCATTTTTATCCATAAGGGAAGCTAAAATTAAAGTTTTTCCGCCAGGAGCTGCACATAAATCTAATATTTTTTCAGCACCTTTTAATGGTAATGAAATTGCAGCTTTTACACTACCTGCATCAAGAAAATAATTTCTTTCACCACCAGCTTTTAATTCTGCATACAAAGGTTCTTCTGCTAAAGCCGCTTTTAATACCTGCCATCTCTCAGCAAAAACATTTAAATAGTATTCTTCAAATGCGGCTTCTCCCTGCTTTTTGTTTTTCTTATTTGACAAGAGAATCCCCCTCTGCCTTTAGAGATGAGAATACACTATTCCAATCTTCTTTAAGGTCTTTCTCAAAAGATTCAATTTTATCTGTACTTTCATTATAAAAAAGTACATTAGAACTCATTTTATACTTTATCACTCTAATTTCAGACTTCAACAATTTTTCTGCAAATGAAGAATCTTCAAAGGCCCTTTCATACAAGATTTTTACTACATCAGCAAACTTCTTTTCTGAAAGCATAATACAATCTACACCGGCATCAATAGCCATTACAACTGCTTTTTTTGGTGGATAACCATTTTTTTCTAATGCTGCCATAAATATATCATCAGAAAATATTAATCCATTATAACCAAGTTTATTTCTAAGAACTTCTGTAACCCAATAAGAAGAAAGGCAGGCTGGATTATCAGAATCTCCTTCAAGCCCATCTACTTTTATACGGGCATGCGACATTAATATTCCAGAAGGATTTTTTTCTATTAATTTAGAAAACGGTTCAATAACTTCACTTTCTAATTCAGTTAATGTACATTTTATTTCAGGTAAACCTGTATGTGGATCTGTATTAGTATTTCCTGGGAAATGTTTTAATACAGTCCCTACAGAATTATCCTGATAAGCAGTTATTGCCGCTGCTGCATAATTCAGCACGTTTTCTTTATTTCCATAACTTCTACTATCTAAAAATTCTTTGTTAGATTCGTTTTCTATTTCTGAAACAGGTGCAAGATTTAAATTAAATCCCAACATATTCATCTGCTTGGCCTGTGAAGCATAGATATCATAAGCTTCGTTAACAGAATATTTTGAAGCAATAGTACGATTAGAAGGTACACTACTTGTAATTCCCCTTAACCTATTTACAAGACCTCCTTCTTGGTCTATGGAAAGATAAGGAAGTGTTATTCCATTTTTAATACAATATTCGTTTATATTATTTGTAAAGGAATTTATAGCAGAAGCAGAAGATGCTATATTAAATGAAAAAAATATATATCCGCCAGGAATC
>JAILNT010000235.1 GCA_024691265.1 Treponema sp.
TACTTCGCATAGACGCCCCCTTATAAAAGATTTAATAATCATCCTCACAGCAATAACTGTTAATGAATATATGATGATTTCCCATAATCTAACTCAATTGTACTTCAAGCAGAGGGTCATATAATGACCCTCATGTCAAAATAGAATAAATTTTGTATCTGAGTGAATTCACCAAATCAATGAAGTTCCCTGCAAACACACCTGAGAAAGAAAAATCATCACTGGAGGTTGTATCACCTTCCTTTTATGGAAGGTTGGTTAGCACCCGGGAACAAAGCCGGAGGAATAGACTAAAGAAAAAGGTGTCGGTATTATCGAGCCAAAGAAAGGAGCAACGAATAAGAACGGGAAACCTCTCACAAAGGAGAGGCATTCTGAATTACACTGGTACAAATCACAAAAGACTGGTGCAGTAGAATTTAAACGAACGAAATGGAGGTATTAAAATGGAAGTTGAACACATGACAGAAAAGAAAGTAAATTATAAAGTCCGCTACACAGGCGGAGATATGCCGGATATTAAACACGGCAAGATTTATCAATGTGTCGCAGAGTGGTACGACGAAGACGGCGACCTCGACACTTACTCCGTAATTGACGAAACCGGAGAGTCATACCTTTATGACGAAGACCAAATAGAAAAAGTAGAATAACACCACCAGCACCCTCCCCGGGTGCTTTTTTTTGGTGTATCACCTTCCGTTTTTGGAAGGTGATACACCTGCTATAGACATATCTTCTGTTCCTTCTTTCCAAGTGCTTGCACTATCACAGAAAGAACAGTGTAATCAGCAGCCCTGTAAACGAACAAAGGTGCAAGAGCGTCCTATCCAACTACCTTCACCTTGTATGCTATCAAAAATTTCTGCGATTTTCTTTATAGTAAAAATGTCTCCTCGTAAAGTCCTTCTAAGGCAATATCACGACCTCTGCGTAATACGTCTTCATCATGTGCTGTTTTCATAATGCTTGCTTGCTGGCTCATCTGCTCCCTTAACATATCGTTGTTAAGTTGCATTTCATTTAGCAGCAAAGAATTATCCAAACTTTTACCTAGTGCATTTAGGCCATCACTAAGTAATCCACCTACGATGCTTGCTTCGTCAAACATATGTACCTCCTTAGAATACAGGCATATCAACTACGTTTTCTTCTGAAGCATCATATTTTGTCCAGAAGAAGTCAGATGTTGCCTGCTTCTGTTTTAACCTGTTAAATACATCTTCGTCTACTGTACCTTTCATAGCTGTATCACCTTAGAACTGTCTGTAGAAACTGGCATTGTAAAAGGTTTCGCCAATTCTTTTGTTAATTACACAAAATGCAACTCCACCTACCATATAAGTCGTTACTGAATACATATAGCCATTCTTAATCATTATGTCTCTAACTTTGTAATTTAACAGGTCGTTTTTAATAAATGACTTACCGTAATATTTGTAATCTTCAAGTAAGGCATCTTTTGTGTATGGAGTATTTGATAAAACGAAGTTAAAGAAATCCTTGTCAAATTGCTCCTGAGTTTTGTAAAAATGATAATCAAAAAGCATTCCCTGAACTTCAATAGATTCAGCCCAATAAGATTTTCCATTTCCAAAAACAAAAACAGGGAAAAGAAAAATTAAAGCAACTACAAGGACAACATATTTTTTATTCATCAATTAACTCCTACAAACTTATTTTATCAGCATACCATTATGAGTGCAAATAATTTTGCTATTTTTCAATGGAAAATCAACATCATTTATTTTTACACTCTGCTATTCTCTACATAGAGGTTAAGAGATGTATGCTGTATCACCTTCCGTTTTTGGAAAGGTTGTTTAGTAAAAAATTAAGGCGGCAGAAACACTGCCGCCTTAAGATTGATTGGGACTATTGATCAATTTTCCCCTGGCTGTAAAGCAGCCTGTCACCGTCATAAATGGCATACGCCTTATAAAACTTAGGGAAAAATAAGCGGCAAGTATTATTTACTTTTTCCGGAGTCGTATACTCCCCTGGCTTCTCTATACGCTTACCGTCTTTCGCCCTGATTAAAACTAATCGTAATTTCAAAATGCCCCCCTTATCTATTTAGATTAGAATACCATAAAATTACCATCCTTAAAACTGCCGCATTAGTGTAAAAATAGTATTCAACGCTAATAATTGCTTAACGTGTTTATTAACTTGACGCCCGCGAGCCATTGCGGTACTTTATCTAATTTTTGTGAGTTCCCTCATTAGGTGATGACAGGAACTCCATAGACCGCTTTGCTTTTTCTACGCTTGTACTATCGCTATCGTAGTAATAATTACAGTTTACATCTTCCCGAATTACAAGCCTTGTACAATAATCAGCTCCGTTTAGGTGTATCACCTTCCGTTTTTGGAAGGTGATACACCTAAAAACAGAAAAGGTAGCATTTTCTTTAAAAAATGATAAAATTGTTTTCTATATGAAATTGCTTGAAAATGCACTAACAAAAGCTAATAAGAAGTTTGAATCGTTATATGATTATACCAATTGGGTATAGCTATTCTGAAGGAGATAACACTATGATTTTAAAAACAGAAAAGAACCAGATTAGAAAGACATTTTACAAATTGCAAGAATTAATGACTGAATTACGGTCTTGTAATATAGATTTTGAAGATTTAGATGTGTATGAGATATATAAAAGTCTTAATCAAATAAAAGAAATTATGGGAAATTTTAATAATGATATTAGTTTCGTTTCCTGTTTGATGGCAAAAGAATTTCTAGAAACTCAGTTTCATCTCAAAGAATTTGATGTATCAGAAAAGTCTCAATCAGCTTCTGGCCTTGATATTGAGGTGTATACGGAAGATTCAAAAAGAATTGTTGCTGAAATTAAAACAACCTGTCCCTACAAAACAAATGATTTTGGTTCTAATCAAATAGAATCATTAAGAAATGATTTTAGAAAACTGAGAACAGCGCAGGCGGATTATAAATTTCTTTTTGTAACTGAAAAATCTGCTTATGAGGTTTTGGAACGAAAATACTCAAAGGAAATAGATGGTATTATTCTTATTTTATTAGAAAGACGAAGTTTTAATAATGAAATCCGGGTATCCCAATTTGTAGATTCTAGGCTTGTGGATGCATTTAATAAAACAAATAATGTGCAGGAAATACTTGAAAAGGCCTTTAAGGGGGCCTATAGGAAAGCTTTTGGAGAGGATGAAAACTTTCTTGTGGACTTTGAATACTTAAAAAAAGATCGAGATATAGCTATTAGATTCTATGAGTATAAGGAAATTGTAGAAGACGTATATTCGGAAAAAGCAGAAATTGAACTTGCAGAAGCTAGAAAAATTAGTATTGTAGCAGAACTTGGAGATAAAATGCCGGTTCCGTTTGATAAGACGCTATTCTCTAAAGAATCATTACTTTTTGCTTTAAAAATTATCTATAAAGAACTTAATATACCGTTTGATGAACCTGTTTTGGGCAAAGATACACCATCATATAACAATGCATCAGGGACATCTAGATGGCATAGTTATTATAATGAATATAAACCGTATCATCGTCATACTCCGCCAATGACGAAAGCAGAAGAAGAGTTCGATAAAGAATACGGAGATGGTTATTATGATGCAGGTCCAAATCCTTTTCCTTTTAATGGCAGTGATAGTGAAGATGATTATGGAGATGACTCTTGGGCGTAATGAAAGAAATTAATACTCCACCTTCACTGTTTCCACTGCGTAGGTCTCTTTGAACTCTTTTTCATCAGCTGGGGACCGGATAAGCATTACTTCGGTGAAATGGCCGTCCGTTTTATTTTTGAAGCCGGCGACTTTTTCTCCTGTGCAGATTGAAGATCGGATCACGGCATAATGAGTTTCGGGATCGAATTGTACGGCAGCTTTCTTAGCTTTTTTGCGACCGATAAGTTTCATTTTGGCCCTCTTTTATATTTCAAAATCCAGGCAGGCACGGCGTGCGGTAAATGAACGAACCTTGCTCTCTGCGACGGCTACGTGTTCCGGGTGTTTTGAATATCCTTTGAGGGCTTCTTCAGATTCAAAAGTGGAATCCAGCATCAGGTCGGCAGTAGAAGATGCGAGGCGACAGCTAGTGTTTACCTTGATGTCTACAAGTCCCGGGATTTTTCCTTTGAGGCCTTCAAGTCCTTCTTTGATTCCGGCTTTTACAGCTGATACCCAGCTTTACAAAATGAAGGAAAATTCCCCTAGAAAAGTGTAATACTCCGGTCAACTTTCCCCTAGAAAAGTGTAATATTCCGGTTGATTTTCCCCTGGAAAAGTGTAAAAATTTCGTTTTTCGCGGAATCTGCAACTTTTTAAAAGCAGAGTTATAACTTAAATCTCATCTAGAATTACAGCTCCATCTAAATCTCTTGGAGCCTCGATTTTAATATTCAAATCATTGCCGGCCACGGTATAAAAAAAGTATTTTTCTGAAACATTTCCGGAAGAAACTTCTTTGTAGGAAAAGCCATGTCCACCAGCCAGGGCTTCAAAGAAGGAAATATCTGAATCATTATAAATTGAAAAAACAGGGACAATTGCAATATAAGAAGAATTCCTGATTTCAACAGCCGCAGGTATTCTTATACTACCGCTGCTGTCTTTTTTTATTATTATATTGCCAATGCACGCCCATTTATCATTTTTGTCACAAAAAATCTTAAAACCAAAATGATACTTTACGTAATCATCATCGTAATTTTCAAAATAAATATGATCATTTATAAACTCTTTGAACTTCCATTCAAGTTCACGTTTATTAATGATAAGTGTCCCCGGAGTTATTACAGGAGGATGTTCAACGTATGAAGGATTTTTTTCGCGGAAATACACTTCAATTGTTGCATCTGTTCTTTTTTCTTCAAGTTCATATTCAATATCTGAGTTTAGTTTCAGGCTAAATTGTTTATATTTTGTTTTTGAATAAAATTGTTTGTCAGCGCCATTATTTATAAGTACTTTTCCAATAGGGACACTTTCATTATTTTCATGGCCATAAATATCAACAGAAACCGGTTTTATTGAAAAATTAACAATACGGAAGTTTTTTCCCTGGGAATTTATGAGATAAGTTTGTTCAGCCGAAATGTACCAGCACAGAAATAAAAGTAAAGCAGAAAAAAGTTTTTTCAAAGGAACCTCCACTGTCAATTCAATTATACACTATCTAGAATGTGTTTCAAATTTTTTCCTGTTTTAATAATCAATAACTTTGAGGGATTCAGATTTTGATAGTATAATAATATTACCCCTAAGAAAGATTATTGTTTTATGGAGATTCAAAATGAAAAAAGAAGGCATTGTTGCAGGAAGTCCTTTTATTACTTATCAACGTAAAGGGTTAAGAATTCACACTGGCAATTGTAGTTGTATTGCAATGTGGGGTGCA
>JAILNT010000265.1 GCA_024691265.1 Treponema sp.
GAAATCTTTTATCTTCTCCAGAATCTGCTCCCGGAGGTTTTCATTTATATTCATTTTTTTCTTATTATAGCTAGAGCTATTTTAATGATAAATATATTAGAAATATAATTGGTTGATAATAAATTGAAATAATTTTCGTAAGAAAATTAACTTTTAGGTAAAAAAATTAAAAAAAATAGAAAAATAAGGATAAAAATAAGGATAAAAAAGCATAAAAAGTTGAACAAAGTTCGTAAAAAAATGCATGTACGAATGAACTTTCAGGGGGTAAGCTAAAGAAAATCAACCACTAATTTGGGGGAACTTATATGAAAAAGATTGCAACATTGATTGGGACTGCTCTTATCGGAGCTCTTGCACTTACAGGCTGTGGTAACAAAAATACTTCTGGTTCTGCATCCGCTTCATCTTCATCGGCAAAAACAGAAGAAAAGAAAGTTATAACAGTAGGATATGCACAAGTTGGAGCTGAGTCTGACTGGCGTCTTGCTAATACGGAATCTTTCAAAAAAACATTCGTTGCAGAAAACGGCTATAACCTTATTTTTGATGATGCTCAGCAGAAGCAGGAAAATCAAATAAAAGCTATTCGTAATTTTATACAGCAAGATGTGGATTATATTGTTGTTGCTCCTGTTGTTGAAACCGGTTGGGAAACAGTATTGAAAGAAGCAAAAGATGCAGGAATTCCTGTTATTCTTTCAGACCGTCAGATGAGTGTTTCTGATGAAAGTCTTTATCTTTGCTGGGTTGGTGGAAACTTTTTGAAAGAAGGAAGAGATTCTGTTATTTGGCTCGACAATTATTTGAAAAAAATTGGTCGCGATAAAGAAGAAATTAATATCGTAGACCTTCAGGGAACAATCGGAGCTTCGGCACAGATTGGTCGTACAAAAGGTATTGTGGAAGGTATTGATGCCCGTGATAACTGGAAACTTGTTGCTCAGCAGTCTGGAGATTTTACACAGAAGGGCGGTCAGGAAGTTATGGAATCTATTTTGAAATCTACTCCAAAGATTGATGTTGTATTTGCAGAAAATGATAATATGGCTTGGGGTGCAGTAGATGCTATTAAAGCTGCTGGTAAAGTTCCTGGAAAAGACATCATAATTATTTGTTTCGATGCTGTTAGAGAAACATTTAATAGAATTATTTCTGGTGAAATTAATTGTGCCTGTGAATGTAATCCTCTTCATGGTCCTCGTGTAGATGAAATTATCAAAGCTCTTGAAAGCGGCAAGACAGTTGAAAAAGTTCAATATGTAAATGAAGGCGTATTCGATGAAGAAAACGCAAAAGAAATGCTTCCAACTCGTGCATACTAATATTTTGTAATTGTTGTGTAGCCGGAGATAAAAGAATATTCTGCCAATCTTATCTCCGGCTTTTATTTTGCTATTTGTTAAAAAAGAGAGCATAAAGAGGAAGGTTTATAAATGAAAAATGAAGTTCTGCTTTCGATGAAAAATATAACAATGACCTTTCCCGGTGTGAAAGCTTTGCAAAATGTTGATTTTACATTGAGGAAGGGAGAAATACATGCTTTGATGGGCGAAAACGGTGCCGGAAAAAGTACCCTTATAAAAGTCCTTAATGGTGTTCATACAAGAGATTCTGGAAATATATTTCTTGAAGGAAAGGAAATTAATAATCACTCTCCTGAAGAAGCTCAGATAAATGGTATAAGTACAGTTTTCCAGGAAGTAAACTTATGTACAAATCTTTCTGTTGCAGAAAATATATTTGCAGGTCATGAGCCTTTGAATAAATTTCATGCTATTGATTGGAAACAGATGAACAATCAGGCAAGAGAGATTTTATCTTGGGTTGGAATTGAAAATATCGATGTAACAAAAACGTTAGGAGAATATTCTGTTGCTGTTCAACAGATGGTAGCTATTGCAAGGGCTGTACATTTTAATTGTCAGGTACTTATTCTTGATGAACCTACAAGTTCTTTAGATGACCATGAAGTTGAAAATCTTTTTAATGTAATGAGACATCTTAAAGCTGATGGTGTTGGAATTATTTTTGTTACTCATTTTTTGGAACAAGTATATGCTGTTTGTGACAGAATCACTGTATTGAGAAATGGAGAACTTCAAGGAGAATACCCTATAGCAGAACTCCCTAGGGTAAAGCTTGTTGCAACAATGCTTGGACATGAATTTGATGAGCTTGCTGCTATTCGTAATAAAGAAACAAAAGAGAAAAACGAGTCTAATGAAGCTGTTGTTATAAAAGCTGTTGGGCTTACACATAAAGGAACTATAAAGCCTTTTGAACTTTCTATTAGAAAAGGTGAAGTAATAGGACTTACAGGTCTTTTAGGTTCTGGACGTTCTGAACTTGCAAGAGTTTTATATGGAGCAGATAAAGCTGATGAGGGAGAGCTATTTTTTAATGGGAAATCTTTAAAGCCAAAAGCTCCTATTGATTCTATAAGGAGGGGAATGGCTTATCTTCCAGAAGATAGAAAGGCTGAAAGTATAATAGCAGAGCTTTCTATCAGGGAAAATATGATGATTGCCCTTCAGGCTAAAACTGGTGTTTTTAAGCTCTTGCCGCTTTCTAAGCAGTTAGAACTTACTAATA
>JAILNT010000281.1 GCA_024691265.1 Treponema sp.
AAAATCTTTCCAGGCTTTACAAACGCAATATTTTCTTCATTAGGATTATGAATTTGTATATAACGCCCATTCTGCCTCAAAGCAAATTTTTCTTTAACAGTCCTATGTCCACCAAGATAAACTGCATTAGAAATCATTTTCTTTACAGATGGAGAAAAGTAAGAGTAAAAACCAGTATGAAAAAGATTTTTTATAGTTTGTTCAACACTTCCTAATTCTGCAGAATCATTAGCAGTCCATGTTAACCCCAAAATAACAGAAGTATTCAGATAGCAATTTACAATTTCATTTCTAGAATAAGCAACTAACGGTTCCGCATGAGAAACTATACATTCAGGAAAAACAGCAAGTAATGGAAGTTTACTTTCAAAATCTCCCATAAGATTTAATATAGCCTCTCCATATACCTCGTCCATAAAATCATACACCATATAACTTTCATGTGCATATTTTTTAAACGGGTGATTTCCATGTCCCTCTTGATTGAGAATGTTTTCATGATTTCCTTTAAGAAAATGAAAATATTCAGGAAAATATTCTTTAAGAACCATAACATACATCATGGTAAGAAGATTTTCCTTCATTTCTTCTATCATTGCAGGGTTAACTACATTTCCATCTTCATAGTCGTTACAAGCTAAAAGCCAACGTTCTCGACCTCTGCTTTCAGAATGCATACCATCGCCAACACAGACAATCCGAACTTCTTTATCAAAAAGATTCTCTAAAACTGTCTTTTCCTTACAAACAATATGAGACTTCATTAATTTACAAAGAAAATCATATCTTCCATGTAAATCTGGAACAATTATAACCGGTAATTTGTCAAATTTTTCCGAATTAAAATCTAACAAACCTCCAGGTCTTCCATTTCTGTCATAAGGACGATAAAAGCTACTCTCCGACTCCAAAACTTTTATGGCACCTTCCAATCTGTCTTTCAAATATTCAGAAATTGGTAAACCATTTTCATAAAAATATGAATTAGACGCATTACAGATAGATGTCAATATGCCAGCTATTTCTTTTAATTCTATATTCAAAATTTATTTACTTATGATAAAACAAGATTTGCAGAACCAACGGTAATTTTGTCACCGGTATTCAACTTGACATACTTATCTGCAGGAATACGATGTCCATTTAAAAAAGTACCATTTGTACTATTTTCATCTTTCAAAAAATAAGCATCTTTTATTTTTTGTATCACAGCATGTTTCCTACTTGTAAGTTTACTATCAATTACAATTGTATTTGATGTATCTCTTCCGATTGTGATTTTTTCTACAAGTTTAACTTTTTTCTTATCGAACATAAGATATGAAACCTGTTTAGAATCTGCAAGTTTATCCAAATGTTTTCCAACAGGGCTACTATTTACAATAGTTTCATCCATAAAAAAACGCCTCCATGATTAATTGTCGGCAATTATAAAATCATCATTAACAATACAAGCTTTTTGTATTTCATTTATGATGACATTTTCTTATTATAGAATGTATTACCCTAAATATAGAAGCTGAAACGGCAATTCCTAATGCAATTGAAGCTGCAGCCTTTACAGTTTGATAACCTGTTTGAAAAGCAACAGAAAAATCTTCTTGAACAGCAGCCCTCATCATATAAAAAATGCCACCTCCAGGAACTAGAGGTAAAATTCCTGGAATCATAAAAATAGTAGCCGGATTATGAAGCAGCATAGCCAATATTTCACTAGCAACAGCTACAGCTAAAGTTCCTACAAAATAGCCAACATCTTGATTATTAGTAAAATCTTTTACAACAAGATATACTAGCCAGTTCAAAGCACCTAAAAAACCACAAATAACAGCATGCTCTTTTTTTGAATTAAAATAAATTGCACAGAAAGCTGTAGCTCCACCACTCCAGATTCCTGCTAAAATCAGCTCTTTTAGACTCACATCGGCCTCTCAAAAAAAACTCCGATAACAGAACCCATAGAAAGAGCTGCACCTATCATAACAGCATCAAGAATTCTTGCTCCACCGCTCACCAAATCCCCACTTATTATATCTCTTATACCATTTACAAAAGCAAGACCTGGGACAACCTGCATAATACTGCCTGCAAGCACAGAATGAGAGCTTATATTCAATGGAATTGTAGCTGAAACATCTGCAAGAAGAGAAATTAAAGCACCAGAAATAAGGGACATCAAAAAATTATTATGACCTATATTCGTATTACAAAGAACAATAAGCAATAAACGTGTAGCAACTCCGATAATGAAAGATGCACATGAATCCTGAAAAGTTCCAGAAAACATAAATGTAAAGAACATTGAGCTTAAGCCACCCATCAGTAAAAGGATAAGACAAGAGTATTCAGGAGCTTTTTCTATACGATGAAGAAGTTTTCTAACCAGTTTCGGATTAGAAGTTTTACCTCGTAAAACTAGCCGTCTTGACAAATCATTTATGAGAGCAAGTTTAAGCATATTTGTACCTCGCTTAAAAATGCGTCTCATAAAAGTATGATGACAATCATTTTCATCAATATAGCTGAACATAACAACAGTCGGAGTAACGAAGGCAGAAGAATCTCTTGCACCAAGAGCTTTTGCTACATGAACAACAGTATCTTCTGCCCTATAAGTTTCGCCGCCATTTTCAAGAACTAAAGCACCAGCACTGACAGCGATGTCTTGAATATCATCAGAAAGAATCTGACTCATATATACTTAACCGTTCAATCCACCAGCTTTTACCTGGAAGTGACTAAATACCATACTAAAACTTGCACGTCCCTGAGTTACAGAACGTAAGTTTGTACTAAAACCAAACATTTTAGCCATTGGAGCCTGAGCATATACTACAGAATCATTTGTTTTATCTTCCATAGAATTTATCATACCGCCTCTCTGAGTAACCTGACTCATTGCGTCACCAACAAATTCTTTTGGACAAACAATATCTACGCTCATAACAGGTTCAAGCAATTGAGGAGAAGCTTTACGACAAACTTCATCAAAAGCCTGAACAGCACATGCTTCAAATGCAAAAGATGTAGATGTAAGCTCGTTATAATCAATAGCAGTTACTGTAATTGCAGTATCTGTACAAGGATAACCAAACTGAATACCACTAGCAAAAGAATTTTCTATGCCATTTTTGATAGCTTCAAATATTTCTTCAGGAATTTCACCATGTTTTACATCACAAGTATACAAGTTACCGCTTCCAGTTTCTCTAGGCTCTGCCTTTAGAGTAATACATGCTGTATTTTCCTTTCCACCAAGAACTTTACTATAAGATTCAGTATGTTCAGCAGTAGTTGTAACAGCTTCTCGATAAGTAACCTGAGGAGCTCCAACCCTGCACTGAACTTTAAAATCATCTTTTATACGGGTAACAAGAACGTCAAGATGAAGTTCTCCCATACCACTAATAATGAGCTGACCTGTTTCAGCATCATCATGACTTGTAAAAGTAGGGTCTTCACGGCTCAATATTTCAAGCGTATCCTTTAATTTATCTCTATCACTGATTGTTTCAGGCTCAATAGCAATAGAAATAACAGGTTCAGGGAATTTCATATTTTCAAGTCTGATTGGCATTCCCTCGCTTCCCAAAGTATCACCAGTCTGAGCAAGCTTTAAGCCTACAAAAACGGCAATATCACCAGCAGAAACACTGTCAATCTGCTCCATCTTATTTGCGTTAACTCGGAAAATACGATTTATTCTTTCCCTTTTCTTTTTATCAACATTGTAAATCTGTGTACCTGTTGAAAATTTTCCAGAATAAACACGAACATAACAAAGAACACCTGCTTCTTTATCATAAGTAATCTTAAATACAAGACCTACTGGATTTCCATTTTCCTTACAAGGAACTTCTACTTTTTCTTCTATACTCTTTTTAACATGTATACCTTCAGCAGCTGGCACTTCTTCAGGAGAAGGAAGATAATTTACAATAGCATCAATAAGAGGCTGTATTCCCTGATTATGACGACTTGAACCACAAAGGAAAGGAACAAGAGTCCTATTTATAGTAGCCTTTCTTAAAGCTTTAACAAGCATTTCAGAAGTTATTTCTTTTCCTTCAAGATAAAGTTCACCAAGTTCTTCATCAACACTTGCAATCGCATCAATCATTTTATCATGCCACTCTTGAGCCTGTTCTAGGCGTTCTGCAGCAATATCAGTTACAGTGAAAGTTTCACCTTCATCTTCTTCATTCCATCTAATTTCTTTCATATAGAGAAGGTCTATAACACCTTCAAAATCCCCACCCTGTCCAATAGGGATTTCCATAGCAACAGTATCACAAGAAAATTTTTCATGAACATCATTCATAGCACCAAAAAAATCTGCACCAATTCTGTCCATTTTATTTACAAAACAAAGACGAGGAACATTAAATTCATCTGCCTGTTTCCAAACAGTTTCAGTCTGAGGCTGAACCCAACCTACTGCACAAATTACAGCTACGGCACCATCAAGAACACGGAGACTTCTTTCAACTTCTGCTGTAAAATCAACATGACCTGGTGTATCAATAATATTAATCTGATAACCATTCCAATCAGTTGTTATCGCAGCACTTTGAATAGTAATACCTCTTTCCTGCTCCTGCTGCATAAAATCCATTGTTGCAGCACCGTCATCAATTTCACCAATTCTATGTATTTTACCTGTATAAAAAAGTATTCTTTCTGTAGTAGTTGTTTTTCCAGCATCAATATGGGCCATAATCCCAATATTTCTCATCTTGCTAAGTGTCATATTGTACCTCAAAAAAAATAAATCCCTTAGAAACGTTTTTGAGTATACGTAAAATGCAAGCTTTTCTCAATATGTATATATATAAATATATTAGCAAAATGTTCTTGCAGTACTATAAAACAAAATGTTACATTTTATAAATCAATATTTATGGAGATATACAATATGAAAAAAATCATATTAGCATTGTCAGCACTCGCTATAATGTCAACAGGCTTTCTACAAGCTCAATCATTAGACAGCGATTTCGGAATTACATTTGGAACTAATATAAAAGCTGCTCAGGAAAAACTTGAAAAAGATAACTGGACAAAGGTCGGAGTAGACCCTATTGCATTAGGACCTTATGTTTACACAACTTTCTACACAAAAGAAAATGCAAATTTTGAAGGAGCTTCATTATTGCAATATGCAACTTCAGCTGCATATTCTGACGATTCTGTATACATTTCTGCACTTGCCTTTGCAGCAAATGACCAGTCATCACAGGAAAAATTAAGTGAAATAGAAAGCTCTATCATCAATAAATACAGCTTCACAAAAGGAAGTTATAGTGATTATTGTCAGCTTTCAAGTGATTTAGGACAAATGACATGTGACGAAAGCTTCTTAAATTCAACAGATACAGGTGTAATGGATAAAGAAGCTTTAAGATATTACAAGGCTCCAGATGGAAACAATCTTATAATATCTGCAATTGCAAACGATGAAGGAGCAGTTCAGCTTGTAACCTTGATTTACGGTGCAGGTCCAGACTTTCTAAAAGCAGAAGAAAAAACTACAAAAACTCCTGTATTCGACAAAAAAGCTTTAAAAGAAAGTTCAGAAGTATTCTGTGGAATACCTTTTGGAACTTCTATTGTAGATACTGTAAAGAAAATGAAGAGTGATGACTGGAGCATTGTTACAAGCCAGCAGATTTTTCAGGGAATAAATGGACTTTACTTCCAGAAAGAAAATTCTAAATTTGAAGGTATTGATACAGACTGCTTAATAACAGCCTTTGCTGATGATTCTTTCTTACTTGGAATTGCATGGTTTGAAAATCCTGATGAAGCAAAACGTGCCGAAATTGGAAAAATTGAAGAAAAACTTATAAAGAAATTAAAGTTAAAGCCAGCTACAAAAGAAGAAATAGACAATTACTCAGCATATCTAAATCAGAATCTTTGGGACGAAAAAGAAACAAACCAGTCTAAAGCTGGAGAAATGACAACAACAGGAACAAGACTATATAAAAGTAAAAGCGGAACTTTAATAGGCTTTTTCCCAGATACAGATTCCGTACTTATAATGCAAATA
>JAILNT010000293.1 GCA_024691265.1 Treponema sp.
TTCTCTTCATCTCATAAATAATTAATTATGTAAGTACTGTATTATTTTTATTTTGCTAATGATTCTAATAAAAAATATTATTTAATGTAATTACAACAAAACAACAACGGTAAAGTTCATCGTCAAAAAGTTAATATTATAAATTACATGTAAAAATAGTATTCTCTATTTTCAATTAATTTAACTTATATAAAATTATAAAGTTAATACTAACAATAGCTAGTTTATAATTTGCTTTTCACAGAACTGAAAATGCAAGACCATTAACAAATCCTAACAGACTTCCAATTATTACTTCCATTGGAGTATGTCCCTGGACTTCTTTTATAGGCTTAAACTCAACAATACCCTTTTCATTAAGCTTTTTTCCTAAAATATTCAAAACACTTGCTTGAATACCATTCGCCCGCCTCACTCCTACAGCATCTCTTATCGTAACAAGATAAAAGCCGAGTGCCAGTATAAATACATCTGAATCAAATCCAGAATGAAATCCGATAGCTGTACACAAACATGCTACAAGAGATGCATGACTTGAAGGCATGCTTCCTGTACGCCATAAAAGCAGTTCAAACAGCTCTTGAAGAGTATGCACTTTACCAGAAAAAAGTTTGATAACCGTTTTTATAAACTGAGCTGAAAACCAGCTAAATATACACGCAATGAGAATCGGGTTAAAAAAAAGCGAATAAATATGCTCTTTTGCGGTCAACATAACTACTTATTATCGTCTTTCAGTCCAATTTTGTCTAGTAGAGAATTTAGAATTTACAGTTAAGCCTTTATGTTTCTCACAAGCTATTTTTTCTATATCAACACCCCTTTAAGGGGAATTGATATAGAGTTGGTACTAAGTAAATATAATGATATAATCAAAGAATGGATTTCAAAGAACTACAAGCAGGCGTAAATGATGATGGAAGACGGCTAGATAAAATTCTAAAACAACTTCTTCCTAACAAAAAATTTTCTGAAATTTGCAAAGCTATAAGAACTGGACTCATTAAGGTTAATGGAAAAAAATCTTCTCAGGAAAGTCATATAAAACAGGGTGACTGCATAAAAATTGCAAGCTTTCTTTTTGAAAAAGAAGCCATAGAACATTCTATTACAGCAGAAGAAGAAATGCTTTTGAAAAATAATACAATTTTAAAAACAGATGATTTTCTTATAATAAACAAGCCTTATGACTGGTGTGCACAGGGAGGAGAAAAAGATTTATCAAAAATTGTTTCTAAACTTTATAAAAAAGAAAAAAAGGATTTTTCAATTTCGTTCACTCCAGGGCCGTTACACAGACTAGACAGGAAAACAACTGGTATTTTATGTTTTTCCCAAAGCCTAAAAGCTGCACAATGGTTTTCAAGCATGATTCAAAATCATTCAATAAAAAAAATCTATATAGGACTTGCACAGGGTAGATTAGATAAAAAGGAAAAATGGATAGATAATATTGAAAACGATGATGAAGATGGCAATGAAAAATTTCATACTGTAAAAATAAATACTGATTCAATGTCTTCGAAAAAAGCTATAACAGAAGCAACTCCTTTAGCATACGGAAAATACAAGGGCATTGAACTAACTCTTATACAGTATAATATTGAAACCGGAAGGAAGCACCAAATCAGAATACAATCTGCTTTTCACTCTCACCCACTTCTTGGAGATTCAATTTACGGGGGTATAAAAATAAAAGAAGAATGCAGTCATTATTTACATGCTTATCAGATGATTTTCCCAAAAGACAACCCTTTTGGCTTAGCTGAAAAAATTAATGCATCTATTTTGACAAATTTTGAAAAAATGTTAAATATAACCTTGATAAAATGGAATGGTATGCTTATACTATAAAATTGTATGAATATAGTGGACGACTTGCTGAAAATTCTAAATGATATTTCCGTTTATGCCCTGGTAGGAGCAAGTGGCACTGGAAAAAGCTTCAGAGCAAAGTTGGTCGCCCAAAAATACGGTATAGAAGCACTTATCGACGATGGGCTTCTTATTCAAGATGACAAGATTTTAGCCGGAAAATCAGCAAAAAGGGAAAAATCATACATGGGAGCTGTTCGCACTGCCCTTTTTGACAATAAAGAGCACAGAGATTCTGTTGCAAAAGTTTTACAATCATCTAAAATCCAGAAAATATTGATTTTAGGAACATCTGAAAAGATGGTAAATATGATTGCAGAACGCTTACAGCTTCCTACTCCTTCTAAAATAATAAAAATTGAAGATATTGCTTCGAAAGAAGAAATCGAACAGGCTATTCGTTCAAGGCAAATTGAAGGAAAGCATGTTATTCCCGTTCCAGCCTTGGAAATAAAAAAGAGTTCTCCAAGAATTTTTATAAACTCTATAAGAGTTTTTCTTTCTAAAGGCAGAAAAGGTAAGAAAAATGCAGAAGGAAAACTTTTTGAAAAATCAGTAGTTCGTCCAGAATTTTCAAAGAAAGGCAGAATAAGTATCTCGGAAGCTGCATTAAACCAGATGGCTATGCAATGTGTTAATAATTTTAACAGTGAAATAAGAGTCAGGAAGCTTTCTATAAAAACAAACGAAATGGGCTATAGATTCATTCTCACTATTGATGTACCTTTTGGAACACAGCTTACAAGTATGGTAAAAGATTTGCAGCAGTATATTATAGATAACATAGAACGTTATACTGGAATCATGCTCGAAGAAGTTAGTATCGTTATAGATAAAATAAGAAATCCTTCGATAAAAAAATAAAAAATCCTTCGATACCTAAATTAATAACTTATATCAGGCTCAAAGGATTCTTAATTATTGGATAAAAAAAGTCCAATTAAAAGGAAATATTGATATTTAATTTGCAGCTACTGCAACTGATTTTTCAGAATTAGAAGTCTTCATATTTTTCATTTTTGTAGCTGCCCGTAACTCTCCGCTCGACATACGAACTGAAACACCAAGTTTTTTGAGAGAAACTCTTATAGCATATTCTAATTCTGATCTCTGAGGATTCATAGGAAGTATAAAGTTCCTGCAATCACGCCAGGTTTTTACATAAAGCTCACCTGCTGCCGGTGTATATTGAACTTCTTTTGACCAGTCTGTAAGACCTGCAATAAAATCATAAACGAGATAAACAAGTTTTTCACCAAGACGAGCATCGTGTTTTTTCGAAACTAATTCATCAAGAGCTTTAAGACTCTCAAGATACTTTTTTTCAAAACTATGATTGCTATACATCATAGCTGTTGCTGTAGGTTGCAAATACATATACAAATCAGTAGCCAATGCCTGTGAAACAATTTCATAAGCGTGTCCACTATTTATAATTTTCAAGAGTTCCTCTGTTAAACGAGAAGGAGAAACAGGAGAAAGGAGATGTGCTGATTTTCTAATTTTTCTTTTTAAAAACCAAGACATATGGCAACCTGTTGTTGCAGCATATTTTACAGCACGAAGCATTCTTACAGGGTCTTCAACAAAGATTTTGTCCATAGGAATAACAGGTCTTATAACAGCCTTTTTTATATCCTGAACTCCCCCCATATAATCAATTATCTGCTCTTCCAGAGGGTCATAATATAATGCATTTAATGTAAAATCCCTACGCATTACATCTTCATCAATTGTACCAAACGCATTTCCAACAGAACCGTCTTTTATTGAACGAAAAGTACTAACTTCAAATATCTTGTCCCCGAAGAAAACATGAACAAGTCTAAACCTTCTGCCAATTATACGGGAATTTCTGAATAACTTTTTTATTCTAGACGGTGTTGCACTTGTAACAATATCAAAATCTTTTGGTTTTTTACCAACTATAAGATCCCTTACAGCTCCACCGACAAGATAAGCCATAAATCCAGATTCACGCAAATGGGTGATAATTCTTAGAGCATCGCTATCAACCTCATTTAACTTTATGCCATGCTCTTCTTTTGTATAAATGACAGCCTTTTTTAAAAGCCTGCCCTTCTTATCTTTACTATATCGAAACAACACAATGTCTTATTATATAATTTGAAAGTATTACAAGTCAAGCAAAGACAAATTTTCACTCATACAGCAAATTTCATAAAATTATATCAATCGTTAAATTTTGTTGTTTTCAAATGGAAAATTTTTATATATTATTGAATATATGGAAACAACTTTTTTACAAGCAGAAAAGTCTGCAGCTAGAAAATTTATAGCAAATGTTTATGGCTGGATGTTCTTAGCTTTATTAGTAAGTGGAGCTATGGCAATTTTTACTATATCAAGCGAAAGCCTTTTGAGATTTCTATTTACAA
>JAILNT010000299.1 GCA_024691265.1 Treponema sp.
AGTTCTTCCAGTATGGCATTCATTTGAAAGAGCCTTTACTTATATGATTATGGGCTTAAATTCAGGTTATGCTTATTCAAAGCCTGTAGCACCTATAATGCTTGCAGATATGGCAGAAATACATCCTGAATGGATGTGTGCAGTTCCTCGCCTTTGGGAAAGCTTTGCAAAAAGCTTTTATCGTGAAGTAAAGAAGCAGGGTGGCTGGAATCTTTTAATCTATAATATTGCCATAAGTATAGGAAAACAGTTCAGCTGGGCAAAAAATCATGTATTTGGTCTTGTTTGCCGTTTCCATAATTATCCAAAAATCTTCGATACGCTTAAAGGCATTATTCCTTATATTCTCCTTTGGATTCCAAATCTTATAAGTGACCTTCTTGTATTCAGAAAACTAAGGGCGAAGCTTGGCGGCCGTATGATTGCTGCTATTTCTGGTGGTGGTACTCTTCCTCCTGAAATCGATTCTTTTTATCATGCAATAGGCTTTAACCTTCTTGAAGGTTATGGCATGACAGAAACCGCTCCTGTTCTTTCTGTTAGAAATTCTCATCGTCCTTGTTATGGTTGTGTAGGAGAAGTATTCCCTACAATGGAAATGAAAATTGTTGCAGAAAAAGACGGAAAAGTTGGTTCAATGGACGCTCTTCCTCCTGGAAAAAAAGGAATGATTGTTGTTCGCGGCAGACAGATTATGAAAGGTTATTACAATCGCCCTGATTTAACTGAAGCCACAATAGATAAAGATGGCTGGCTTAATACCGGTGACCTTGGCATGATGAGCTTTGATAATGAAATAAAAATCACAGGACGTGCTAAAGATACTATAGTTCTTCAGGGTGGTGAAAATATCGAGCCTGTTCTTATTGAAAGTGCTATAAAGCTGAGCCCTTATGTAGAAACAGTAGTTGCATTAGGACAAGACAAAAAATATATAGCCTGTCTTATTGTTCCTGATAAAGAAATGCTTCTTTCTTATGCAAACGAAAACAGTATTGTATATGAAACTTATGAATCATTGCTTGAAACTCCAGATGTTCAGACACTTTATAGAAGTGAAATAGACAGGTTTATGACTCCTGAAGCCGGCTTTAGAACATGTGAAAGGGTATTCAAGTTCTTGCTTCTTCCTGAATCTTTCAAAGAGGGAGAAGAATTGAATTCTAAGAAAGTTCTTATGAGACACAAAATAGATAAGATATATGAAAAGCAGATAAAGAAGCTGTTTAAATAACTTACTAGAAAGAATAATGACCGTTTTGCCGATATAGAAAAGGTGAAACGGTCATTTTTTTTCACAGTAGCCTGTTTTTCTACTGTGTTCTTATTTATAAACATTCATGGTTTTTCTCAGGAAAATACTGCTGCAGCTTCTACAAGTAAGCCTGTAAATAATACTAGTGCTAATTCTGATAGCGATACAGATAAAGAAAATGAATATGTATCGGTATGTCCTCCTTTACTTGCAGGACTCTGGAAAGGACAAGATAGGTATATTCTTTTTGACGGCGGAGAAAATTCTGATAATTCTGCTTCTTCTCAGGAAAGCGAAAAAGCTTTAACTTTAGTTCTAAAAGAATATTATGGCTGGTATTACGACAGGGCAGCAGAAAGCCCAGAAGAAAAAGATTCTTTTGAAAGAAAAGCTAATGCAGCTCAAAGTTCTGCCGCTGAAGAAATTACTGTTAAATACAGAAATCTTCTTGATAGAGAATATGAAAACTGCGGGGCTTGGGAGCTTTCTCTAAAATATCCTAAGCTTAAAGAAGAAGTTATAATACCCGTAGCCGTTGTTGACGGACGTTTATATCTTGATTTTGCAATACGTGATAATGAAGGGGAGGGGGTAAACGGTTTTTATAGACGCTGCCGCCTTGCCGATGGCATTAAGATTTCTCCCCCTGTATTTTCTAATGAACTAGACTGTCTTTACATTGTTGATAAGCCTGAAAACTATGTAGAAACAGAAAATTCAGGTAAAGAAGAAAAGAAAGGAAGTTATGACCAGCTTCCTTATGTTCCTGTTTCAAACAGAATGCTTGCTTTTTATGGACAGAGTGCAGAAAATCTTTATAAATCGAAAGCTTCTCAGGAAACTAGCTCCGCAAGTGCTGATACTGAAGAAAAGCAGCCTGTTTTTGCTTATCATATAAGATATTGGAAAACTGATATGGATTATGATGCAGAAACTTATTCAAGCTTTATTCCAAAAGACGGAAAAACATACAGCGTAAAAAAGCATATTCTTACAACTAATACTGTATTTACAAATGCTACAGGCAGACGGAAAGAAGTCCGCAATATGAAAAATGCTGTTCCTGATGTTATTAATAATTACACATTTGTGTATAGCGAACAAAATAGAGTGCTTTTTATTGTGTTTGATTATCCCTATCTTGTTCGTGATGACGGAGTATTAAAGGAGATTATCAATAAGGCTAATTCAAGAAGAAAGCCATCTCCTCCTCCTTTGTTTCCTCCTTCTAATCTTGATTTTCATCAAGATGTTATAGACGAGCTTGAAAAATATAATCCCACAATTCAAGAGTTCAAAAAGAATGATTAATGTCTGCTTTTTATTTCTTTTTTACTAGTCATCAACTCCCCTTAGAGGGGAATTGAAATGGATTTGGTATAAAAAAGATAAAAATCTGTCTAAAATGCGGTTTTAGATAATTGACATAATTTTTACTGTCTGATATATTAACAAAGTCAGCTATTGCTGATTACTAGTTGAATAACTAAGTTATTCCCCGATTGTGTAATGGTAGCACTTCAGATTCT
>JAILNT010000331.1 GCA_024691265.1 Treponema sp.
AGTAGATAAAAAAGAAGCAAAAGCACTACCTATACTAGTTTTTAATTGAGGAAAAGAATAAAGACCGAATAAATCTTTCAAAACATATTTAGAACTATCTAAATCAGTAACAAAAGAAGCTTGCTTAGAACTCTTTACATCAGGATTCATATTCTTAAAAACTTTCTCTACAGTTCCAATCATCTTTTCTCCCTCCTGAATACAATATTGCCAGCCTCCATAAAGGTGAACAGAATGTTGTTTTAAATTTACAAAGAGATTTTCAATACAAATTCCATTATGTACAAGATTGTTATAACAAAGAAAATTACAGATATTCAAAAGTTTTGTCATAACCCAAGCAGCTTGCTTTTTATCAAAAACTTTCTTTATAAGATGCAAAGGATATTCATCTTTATCTTTTTTTATTATCAAATAAAAAAGACCATCTTTAGCTTCAAAAGAATCAATTATATTTGGAACAAAAGTAGAAAAATGCAATTTCATATTAGCATCTGCATATTTAAGATATTTAACAGAAAATAAATAATTATCAAAAAAATGCTTGTCATTAAAAGAATAAACTATAACAGTATTAGAAATCCAATAACTTCCAAGCTCGTAAGAAGCAGAGTATAAATAATTCTTTATAGTTGATACTTTACCATCTTTACGCTGAATATTAAGTACATTATCACATTTCCAGCTATTATTATTTATATGCTCAACAGCCTGAAGATACAATTCATTTATCTTTGCTGAAATACTAAAATTATTATCAGATTTATCAGGGTGATATTTCATTTGAAGAGCATGAAACTTAGATTTACTCATCTCTAAATCATTTGTAAAAATATCATAATAGTTAGCATTTAATATTTCATCACTGTCAAAATCTACATTTACTCCCATATAAACTCCTTATGCCTAGTCAAATGTTATTATTATTTTAATAATAACTACACATACATAACTATGTCAATAATTATTTATACAGAAATAAAAAAAAGGAGAACCCTATAAGTTCTCCTAAAACAATTTATATTATATAAACTTACTTTTTAAGATTACGCCCATAAAGCTTAGAATAATAAGCCAAGAACTTAAAAGAATCCTCTTTAAGCTGGCTTTCCAAAGCCCTCCACTGCCAGTTTGTACCAACAGAAGAAGGCATATTCATTCTTGCAGACGCACCAAGACCTATCAAATCCTGCATCGTTAAAATACAGGTATTTGAAACACTTTCCAATGCCGTAATCATAAGCTCTTCCCTCATTTGAGCAGTAGTCTTTATTCTAAGATATTCAAGTGCAAACTCGATATCCTCTTTTCTAGCATCTTCTTTCCAGCCTTCAATAGTATTATTATCATGAGTTCCTGTATAAACAACACTATTCTTTATATATTGATGAGGAAGATAACCACCAGCAGAATCTCTGGTATCAAAAGCAAATTGCAAGACCTTCATACCAGGAAAGCCCACATCTTTAAGCATTTGACGAACGCCATCTGTCAAAAAGCCTAAATCTTCTGCAATAATAGGGACATCTCCAAAATCTTTCTTTATGCTGTTAAAAAAATCTATTCCTGGACCCTTTCGCCATTTACCCTTTGAAGCATCTGGAGCACCAAAAGGTATACAATAAAAGGCTTCAAAACCTCTAAAATGGTCAATTCTTACAATATCATAATTCTTAAAACTTGCAGCAAGTCTTTTTTTCCACCATTCATAATTAGATTTTTTCATATAGTCCCAATTATAAACAGGATTACCCCATAACTGCCCCGTAGCACTAAAAGCATCAGGAGGACAGCCTGCAACTTCAACAGGATTAAAATTTTTATCAAGACAAAACTGCTCTGGAAAAGCCCAAACATCAGCACTATCAGCAGAAATATAAATTGGGAGATCTCCAATTATCTTTATTCCTTTTGAATTAGCATAGGATTTTAACTTCTGCCACTGTTTAAAAAAGAAATACTGTAAAATTTTATAATAAGAAATTTTATCTTCACACTTTGCTTTCCATGCATTAACAGCTTCTAATTTTCCGCCTTTAATATCACTTTCCCAGCTAGAAAAAGAAGCTCCTCCATGAGCATCTTTTATAGCCATAAACAAAGCATAATCATCAAGCCAATATTTATTATCAAGACAGAAATTACAAAAACCTTCAGGCATACCTTTATTCTTTACATTTTCGTAAAGAATAGAAAAAACTTTGTTACGTCCTTCATAAACTTTACCAAAATCTACTCTTGCAGGATTGTCCCCCCAGTCAATATTTTCAAAATCAGAGCTTTTGAGAAATCCTTCATCAACAAGACTATCAAAATCTATAAAATAAGGATTCCCTGCAAAAGTAGAAAAACTTTGATAAGGAGAATCTCCATATCCTGTAGGTCCAATAGGTAAAATCTGCCAATAAGATTGACCTGCTGCAGCAAGCTTATCAACAAAATCATAAGCGGCATTTCCTAAAGTTCCTATCCCGGTATTACCCGGAAGAGATGTAATATGCATAAGAACACCGCTAGAGCGACTATCAAGTGTATTCATAAACTTCCTTCCTAAGTCTATAAAGTAAAATCATCTAAAGTTTTCACACTTTCCCCTTCAATAAACTCAAAAGGGACTAAAAGGTGAACGCATTTCATTTTCTTTTCAATACAATTACGAAGCACATCAAGACCTTTTGTCACAAGTTCATCTATCTTCTGTCTGATTGTGGTAAGGCGGGGACACACAAATTCAGACACAGGAGTACCATCGAATCCTGTAACGGAAATATTCTCCGGCACAGAATATCCCATATCACAAAGTTTCCTTATAGCTCCTATAGCCATAGAGTCTGACATAGTAAAAACAGCAGTAATATCAGGATTCTTTTTTAAAAGAAGCTCCATGGCATTAAAACCTCCTTCAAAGGAATACTTAGAAGTGACATAAGATAAATCAGAATCAAAAGTTATATTAAAATCTCCCATAGCAGCAAGAAATCCCATATATCGCCTTTTAGATAATTCTGAACATTGAATATCGCCCCCTATAACACCGATATTCTTATGACCTTTCTTTACAAGATATTCTGTACAAAAACGTGCAGCCATAAAATCGTCAGTACTCACAGAAGATAGATTTTCGCTTTCGACATTATCAGCCTGATTAGAAATGATAACGCAAGGAATCTGAATTTCTTTGAAATCATCTTCATACCAGTCAGGACTACCCCCTAAAAATATAATTCCAACTGGCTTAATTTCATAATAAACTTTCTTTGCTCTTTTTGCTTCGTTATCGTATTCATCTATAAAGATAATGCTTGAAGAATAAGGAGATACTTCTATACTCTTTAATATTTGCTCAAGAATAGCATTAAGAAGAATACTTGCAGTTCCCTTTACAATTATTGCAAGTGTCTTTCTATTTTGCATTTTGAGTTGTTTTGCATTCTCATTCAGAACAAAACCATATTTTTTAACAATCTCCATAACTTTTTTTCTGGTTTGTTCACTTACATCAGGATGATTATTCAAAACTCTCGAAACAGTACCTAAAGCACAACCGCTTTCTCTTGCAATATCTTTAATAGTCATTTCTAAAATTAACCCTTAACAGCTCCCGCAATAACTCCCTTAATTATATACTTTTGAGATGCTATATAAAATGCAATTATAGGTATAATGGCAAGCACAAGCATAGCCATAAAACCGCCATAATCAGTTGCACCATAAGCACCCTGCATAGCAATTTGGATAGCAACAGGAACAGTTTTGTTTCTAACACCAAGAACTAGATATGGAAGCAAATAGTCATTCCATATCCACATAGCATTCAATATGGAAACTGTAATAGCAGTAGGTTTGAGCATAGGAAATACAACAAGGAAAAATGTCTGCAATGGATTGCAACCATCAATCGATGCTGCTTCTTCTATTTCAAGAGGAACTGCTTTCACAAAACCTGTAAACATAAATACCGCAAGTCCTGCACCAAATCCAAGATATACAAACACAATACCCGCAATATTATCAAAATGCATTCTGTTTACAATAAAAGTCATAGTATACATAACCATCTGAAAAGGGACAATCATACTAAATACAAACAAATAGTAAAGTCCTTTAGACAGTTTCGATTTAACACGAACGATATACCATGCCGTCATAGATGTACAAATAATAATGATAGCAACAGAAAAAACAGATATGAAAACTGAACGAAAAAATGATTGTACAAATCCTGATGATAAAAATCCATTTATATAATTTTCAAAAGCTACAAACATTTCACCCTTAGGAAAGGCAAAAGGAGCACTAGAAATATATAGCCTTGATTTAAATGAATTCATAAAAACAAGAAAAATTGGAACAAGAAATAAAGCTGAAAGAATAACAAGACAGCAAAATGTAAAAAATCTATTTGTAATTTTATTTCTTTCTATCATTGCTCTATCTCCCTCTTATTTGTAACCTTTAACTGAATAAAAGCTATAAAGGCAACTATAATAAAGAACACAACAGCCTTTGCCTGTCCAACTCCTTGCCAGCCAGGTCTACCATAAAAAGTATTATAGATATTAAGGGCAAGCATTTCTGTAGTATTTTGAGGAGCACCAGCTGTAAGGGCAAGATTCTGGTCAAACATCTTAAAAGAATTGGTAAGGGTAAGAAACATACATATAGTAATTGATGGCATAACCATAGGTATTTTAATCTTGAAAAGAACTGTAAGAGGAGAAGCTCCGTCAATAGCAGCAGCTTCAAGAAGTTCTGTAGGAATATTCTGTAAACCAGCAATATATATAACCATCATATAGCCAATGAGCTGCCAGTTTGTAAGAATAACAAGTCCCCAAAAACCATAACTTGCCTTAAAAGTGATATCTACATCAAAAATAGAAAGAACGCCATTTATAAGCAGATTCCATATATAACCAAGAACAATTCCACCTATAAGATTTGGCAAAAAGAATACAGAACGAAATATATTAGTTCCGGTAATTCCCTTTGTAAGAAGAATTGCAAGAGCAAAAGCAAATATATTTACAGTTATCATAGAAACAACTGTAAAAACAGAAGTAAAGCCTAACGCATGAACAAATTCATTATCAGATGTAAAAGCTTTTATATAATTACTGAATCCTACAAACTTTGCATTTGTAATTGTCGTAAACTTTGCAAAAGACAAGCCTATTCCCATAGCAAAAGGAACTATGAAAAACAAAACAAATGCAATGAGTGTAGGAAGAACAAATATAGGAAAGTATTTTTTTATACTATCGCTTCTTTCCATCAACAGTTCCTCCTGAAAATTTAATTAAAGCCTTTTATCAATTACTTATTGCCTGACTTTCTTTATACCAGTCATTAACAACATCAGTCTTTATATCATTCCATGATTTTGAACCCTGGGCATAAAGAAGAAGGGCTGCCCCGAAATTATCCTTAAAACGCTGAGAAGGGAACAAAGTAAAATTCCAAGGAACAGATGTAACACCAGGTTTAGACATCCAGTTAAGAATTTCAACAGCTAATGGATCTGTAGGTTTTTCATTTTCTGCAAATGTATCAAAAGGAGCTATAAATCCAAGTCGGTTGGTTACATAATTTTTACCGGCTTCACTTGAATACAACCAGTAAATAAAGTCTTCTGTAGCCTTTTTATCAGCTTCAGAAGCAGTAGAATTGATAGCATAGAAATTTTCAGTACCAATACATAAGCCCTGAGCTTCTTCCCCATCAACACCTGTATATATTGGAAGGTACTTTACATTTTCACTCTTTACTTTATTTCCTGCAACGCCGCTAATTTGTCCCCATGCCCAGTTACCATTTTGAACAAAAGCACATTCTTCAAGGGCAAATTCTGCCATAGAATCTGTAACAGTCTTAGTACCAGTATTCTTTGATGGGATTGTAGAATAATTAAGATACAAATCAAAAATATTTCTGAAATTATCAGCATACTGGAAAGTAATTTTCTTAGTAGCATCAGAAGTCAAATCGACATTATTATTCTTGAACTCATAATAGATAGGAAGATTTTCAAGATGAGTCTGCCATCTCCAGTCTTCACCTTTCTTTAGAGAAGTAGAAGCAAAAGCACCCTTAATGCCAAGCTCAGCAGCATGCTTTTGCATATCCTGAGCCAAAGCAGAAAGTTTCTTGAAATTATTAATTTCTTCCATACTGTTTTCGCTAACAGCTCTGTTTGTTAAAGCAAAATATTTATCAGTAATTGCTTTATTATAAATAATGCCATAACCTTCTACAACATAAGGAATACCATACACCTTTCCATTATAAGTAATAGCAAGAGATTTATCGCTTAAATGCTTATAAAGCTCTGTATTAGATAAATCTTCACAATAATCTTGCCATGAAATATATCCACGAGGTCCATTTATCTGAAATAAAGTTGGAGCTTCCGCTGTTGCCATCTTAGCAGCAAGAGTTGATTCATAAGTATTATTTGCAGCAGTATCAACAAAAACTTTAATTCCAGTCTGCTGTTCATAAATAGCAGCAAGTTCTTCATATTCCTTAGCTTTCTCTGGCTTAAAGTTCAAATAACGAACCTTGCCAACAGAATTCGAAGCATCATTTCCACACGAAGAAAATAAAGCTACACACGATAAAGACAATACACCAGCCATAAAAGCAGAAGCCAAGCGGGAAATCTTTTTCATTATCAATCTCCTATTAAAAATACAACAAGGACTCATAAATTAAATGAAATACACTTTGGAAACGTTTCCAGTATAGTATCAATCCCCTTTTTTTATCTGTCAAGATTTTTTTTATCGTTTTTATAAGCAAGCAAATTTTAATATTTAGACTTTATTTCTCTTTACATTTAATAGACAGTTTAAATCTCTTTCATTATATTGTATAATTATTTATTATCGTTGCAGCTCATTTACTAACGCTGCTGAAAGAATGAGGTACATAAAAACATGCCTAAAATAGAAGTCAACGAAAAACTGTTCTTCAATTTAGTTGGAAAAAACTATGACTATGATACTCTCGAAAAGAAACTCACAGTCGGAAAGGCTGAACTTGATGAAAAGCCAGACATGACAAAGAGCGAAGATGAAAGAGTAATAAAGATTGAGCTCAATGACACAAACAGACCTGACCTTTGGTCTACAGGCGGAGTTGCTCGTTGTTTAAGAGAATATGAGGGCCGTCCTTCAGCAAATTATGAATCCTTTATGTCTACAAAGGATAAAACAGTCGATACAGGTGACAGAGTTGTAACTGTAGACCCTGAACTTAAAAACATTCGTCCTTACATGGTAAGTTTTGTTATAAGCGGAAAGCCAATAGATGACGGCATGCTTAAAGACATCATTCAAACACAGGAAAAACTTGCCTGGAACTTCGGACGCAAAAGAAAGACTATAAGCATGGGTGTTTATAGAGAAAAGGAACTCAAATGGCCAGTACATTATCTTGCTGTTGACCCTGACACAACAAGCTTTATTCCTTTAACATTCGACAAGCCTTTAACCTGTAGACAGATTCTTACAGAACACCCAAAGGGAAAGGATTACGGCTACATTCTTCAGGACAAAGCAAAGTTTCCTCTTTTGAAAGATGATAATGGAGAAATCATGTCTATGGCTCCTATCATCAACAGTGCATCATTAGGAGCTGTACAAGTTGGAGATACAGACCTTCTTGTTGAACTCACAGGAACAGAAATGGAAAGTCTTATTCTTTCTGCAAACATTGTAGCCTGTGATTTTGCAGACGCTGGATATAAAATTCTTCCTGTAAAAGTAGTACACCCTTATGAAACAGGATTTGGAAAAGAAGTTGTAGCTCCATATTACTTCCAGAAAACAACATCAGCTCACTTATCAGCAATCAACAAGAAGCTCGGTGCAACATTAACAAAAGAACAGGTTATTGAAGCATTAAAGAGAATGGGAAGCAAAGTTGAAGTAAAGGACAACGGAAACGATACAGAGTTTATTGTAAGTCCAGCACCTTACAGAAACGACTTCCTTCATGAAGTAGATGTTATAGAAGATGTAATGATTGGACAGGGCTTAGACTTCTTTACACCAGAAGCACCAAAAGACTTTACAATCGGACGCTTACTTCCTGTAACACTTTATAGCCGCAAGGCAAAGACAATTATGGTAGGACTTGGATATCAGGAAATGGTATTCAACTATCTTGGCAGTAAAAAGCATTACATCGATAACATGAACATCGATGGAAAAGATGTTATTGAAATTGCAAACCCAATGAGCGAAAACTATCAGTTTATTCGTCCATCTATAATAGCATCTTTACTTGAAGCTGAAAGTCTTAGTGGAAATGCAGTATATCCACACAAGATTTTTGAAATTGGAAAAATTGCATACATTGCTCCAGAAGAAGTTACAGGAACAAAAACAGTACAGAGTCTTGGCTTCATGACAGCAAGTACAAATGCAAACTTCAATCAGGCAGCAAGTGAAGTTTCAAGCCTCCTTTATTATCTTGACCATAAATACGAAGTAAAGGAAACAAATGACCCTCGCTTCATTCCTGGTCGTCAAGCTGGTATCATTGCAAACGGTAAGCAAATTGGTATCTTCGGTGAAGTTCACCCTGCAGTTCTTGCTAACTGGGAAATTACAGTACCATGTGTAGCAGGTGAAATTGATGTTGAAGAACTTATGGCAAATGAATCAAAGGAAGCTATCAAAGCACCTAAGAAGGAAGAGCCAAAGAAAGCAGAAACAAAAGCTTCAAACAAGGAAGAAGGTCCAAAGCTTGCAGAAGACCAGATTGCACACTTCAACAAATACGTAGAACTTAAAGTTGCAAAGATTTTAAGTGTAGAATGTAACCCACAGGGTGACAGACTTTACATAGAACATCTTGATGACGGTAGTGGAACAGAGCGTGTTATCCAGTCAGGACTTCGTCCATATCTAAAGGAAGAAGAATTACTCGGACAGCACGTAATTATCGCTGCAAACCTTGCTCCAAGAAAGATGAAGGGCGTTGAAAGTCACGGTATGCTTCTTGCAGCAGACTATAAAGATGAAAATGGAAATGAGAAGGTAGAACTTCTTACAGCTCCATGGGCAGAACCTGGAACAGCAGTTGTTCCAAAGGGAACAGACCCAAGTCTTACAAAGCCTGAAACAATCAAAATTGACAAGCTTGAAAAGATTTATCTTGAAATAAAAGATAAGCATTTCCAGCTTGCAGGCGTTGATATGACCGCAGCAGACAAAGAAATCACAACAGAAAAAACAATTAATTCTGCTGTAGAGTAATCTTTTAAAAGAGACTACAAAAGCCCTTGCGATTTTATCGTAAGGGCTTTTTTATTATCATTTTGTTTTATCTAGCAAACACTTTATCAAGCCAGTCATAAGTAAGTTTTTGTTCAGAAGAAAGAAAAGAATGACCTCTATCCTTAATGATTAAAGTTTCAAGCTTATCTTCTGCATTATTCGCCTTCCAGATTTTATGCATCTTTTCATAAGCAAACTTTACGCCTTCAAGAGGATTCAAATGGTCTTTTTCACCATTAACAAAAAGAACAGCTTTTGGAGAGGCAAGACCTGCAACATCAGGATAATCAAGATATTTTGCAATAAAAGGGTGTAACATAGAAAAAGCAGACTGCCCTTTTATCTGATTATTTCCAATCTGCATATTATTAACCATGGAGCCCATCCAGCAAAGCGAAACTGCTGCAGAAATATCATCACTCAAAGCCGCAAGTTGCCAGGAACGAAAACCTCCCATACTAAAACCAAGACAAGCAACCTTCTTTTTATCAACAAAAGGGAAAGAAGATAAAAGCTTTGCAGCCCTGCAATCTTCTCCTGCAATAATACCAGCAAAAGAAGTACCCATATTAAAAAGATTACAGGCAAGAGCTTGCTGACTTTCAGTCTTAAAATCTTTTACAGAACGGTCTCCCCATGCTAAAGCATCAAAACTTAAAACAACATAGCCACGCTTTGCAAGTTCATCACCAGGAAATAGACCCGAAAAATTTATATTTGCCCAATCTTCGGCAAGCTTGATTTTCTCCTTTATATCATCTTCATTGCCAAAAGGTCTCACCATCTTTTCTTTACCTATAGAAAACTTTGAACCATGGTCATGAAGCATTAAAACAGCAGGATAAACACTTTCATCTTTTACAAAAGGAATAAGGAGATAAGCTAAAATGCGGCTATATTTACTTATATTAAAAACAATTTTACATGCTTTATAGCCATCTCTTTTTTCTTCTGCAATAACTTCAAGATTAAAAGGACTTTTATCTTCTTCCTGAATTATAAGTTCTTTTGCTTTTTTAAGAGCTTCTTTTTTCCATTCAAAAGGATTAAGTCCATCTTTCCAGCCCATAGAAAAGTTCATATTTTCTTTTAATTTTTCATAAAAAGTGGGCATTGCTCTGTCTGAAGAAGTAATTTCCTGTCTGACATAATCATCTAACTTTTTATCCATAATTTTGCCCCGCAAATTTTTATATATCATTTCGATTATAGCATAAATCTAATCTCACAATTTAATTTATATATTAATATTTACTAGCAATTGAAATAAAAAAGCCTTTTACATTAATATACACTCTACAATGAAACTCAATGTAAAACATAATGCATGTTCATGCACAGACAGCAAGGGACAAAGCAAAGCCCTTTATTTAACCAGAGCAGATGCAGAAAAACAAAGAAAAATAAGCGAAAAAGAACACCACGTAAAACTCCGTGTATATAAATGTGATGAAGGAAAAGGCTATCACCTTACACATACAAAAAAAATAAACTTTGCAAATAAAAAGGCAAAAAGAAATTATGGAAAGCACGCAAAGAAAACAAGTCTTTTGAAAAAAATACTTTCTTTTTTCTTCGGTAAAAGATAGGCAAAAGAAAGGTCTAAGGGATTTTTTTTTATCTTAATTGGTAGTATCTTTTAATATATGAAATCACCAAAAGAATTATCAATAGATAAAAAGATTGCAACTGCGTTAGATGCATTAATGGAATCTTTTGAAGATAAAACACCGTCTGCTGTTCTAAAATTACTTTTGAATGACCCAGAAATAGAATGTATACAAAACTATGGAAACGCAGTTTCTATAAAAAGACTGGGCTTTAATGACCATGGACCTGTACACATGAGGACAGTAGCATTAAACGCTATAAAAATGCTTACTATCCTTCATTCTAAAGGAATAAAGACAAGTCTTGAAAAAGAAGAAACAGGAACATTTGTTGATAGCGTTACAGCAGTATTACTAGCTTCTATGATGCATGACTTTGGAATGACTATAGGACGACAAGACCATGAACTTTACAGTGCATTTTTTGCCCTTCCTATAATAGAACGCATATTAAAAATAGCTCTTCCTTTAGATAGTGACTTAAACAGAAGGGTTGTTATCCGTTCGCTTGCAATGGAAGGAATAGTTGGACACATGGGAACACGCCGTATACACAGCGTAGAAGCAGGCTTAATCCTTATTGCAGATGGTTGTGACATGACGAAAGGAAGAGCTAGAATTCCAATGGAACTAAGCACACAACCACATGTCGGAGATATTCATAAATATTCGGCAAACAGCATTGAAAAAGTTGAAATAACAGATGGAATAGAAAAACCTATTCGCATAAATGTTTCAATGTCTGGAGATGTAGGCTTTTTCCAGATAGAAGAAGTTCTTCTACAGAAAGTAAATTCCAGCCCAGCAAAGGCATTTGTAGAATTATTAGCCGGAGTTGACGGCTGTGAAATGAAACAATATTTATAAGGAAAATAAAAGATTATGGTGCCAAAAACACAGTATCAGGGACAAAAGAAAAACTATCAGAAAATAATGGAAGATTTAATAAAAAAATTTGATTCCAGAAAAACTCTTTTACTTCATGCATGTTGTGCACCATGTTCTTCACA
>JAILNT010000338.1 GCA_024691265.1 Treponema sp.
ACTCAGGGGATCCACTAATAATAGAAATCAATGGAACGGAAGGAATCTTTTTTGTAAAAAAAGGAGATAGTGAGCAAGAAATAGGCACTACAGTTCGCATCAAAATAAGAAATAGAAATAACTATTACGATATTTTCAATGATAAAGTCAAACTTATTACAACTCTTCGTGGATATGCTCTTGGTGGTGAATTTCCAATTTATGGAAAATGCACAATTGGAGGAATAGCAGAAGAAACTTATATAGAACCAGGTATATCCAGAAATCCATCATTTTTGGAAATAGTCGGTATAAAAAAACTAAAATGTTTTTCGATAGATTTAAAGACAATATCTCCTTATTTATCAGGAACTATAAATGAATCATTTTTGGTTGATGATAATGGAAAATTAACATTAGAGAATAATGAAGCTGCTTGGATAATAGATTCAACACATAATAGCATGGATGTTGCACTAAAATATGACAATGTTTTATATTCGAATTTTGAAAAATTGCATTCTATATGTTTTGATGGAATATTAATAACAGGACGAGGTGGAAGAATTGGTGACAAAAAGAAAGTTTTTGATTTTATTGGATGGCAAAATCCAGGAACATATAATAATGCCTCTTTCTGTGTAGATGTGCGCGGTGACTTAAAAGCTGAAATAACACCAGCTAGAATACCTGTTGAAAACTCCTCTATGCATACAACTCCAAGATGGCAAAAAATACATGATTGCTTAAATAAAGGTGAAGCTAAAATATGGGGAAATATTATTTCTGAAAACATATCTACACCTGATATATTCTGGCAGCTAGTAAATATTTATGAACCTAATCTATTATTTTTGGATTCTAAGGATGTTTTAAATCTTGTATTTCCAGTTATTAAGGACGGCAAAATTTCGTATAAATCCACAAGTGCTTTTCTTAATTTTCAAATTGAGAATAATAAAATTATTTTAAGCGAAGAAGAAATTTTGAAATTTCCTGATTATTGTGAAAAATGGAAAAAAAGTCATTCAGGATGGAATTGCAATTATTTAACACAAAGAATACTGATTCTTTGTTCAATAGCAAAAATAATTAATGGACTAACAGTATTTAGTATTGATACAAAAAATAATAATTTTTGTATTGGCGATAAAATATTGAGAAATGCTTTCAATATAGTTTTAGGAATTAATTTTGATGAATCTTGTAAACAATATCTCTCAATATATTCTGAAAATCCTATTATTAATTCACAGCATCCATTATTTATTCTTGCAAATGAAGCAAAATATAAAACTGAAAAAAATGAAATTGAAAAGTTTGCATGGCGACTTTGTTTGAATATACCAGGTGCGTTAAAAACTGATGAAAATACCTTAAATATTCCCAATAAAAGTTTTTTAAAATATCTTGGAAATCTCTATTTTTCTATCGAATGGGAAAAATATTCCAGTAATCTAAAAGCTCCATATTTAGTAAAATTATCAAACAGTACAGATTTTTCTATTACGGAAGAAATTTTAGAATCTTGGAAAAATATTAAAGATGAGTCCTTAGATTTCTTTGATGAAACGGAAAAACACTTTTTCCTGAAGAGACCAATAAAAAGTTGAAAAACATCATGGCAATAAAGGTGATAAATAAATAAAAAAAATAATAAAAACGGATAAATAAGTTATGGATCAAAAATTTCTAAAACGCCTTATTGCAGAATGTCCTCTTACTGATTTTTCCCAAAACGGAAATGTTACTGAAAGAGAATTGCAGCTTGATAAATATTTAGAACAATTCACTTCTTTCCTTTATGCAAATGAAAATCAACTTATCCAGCATTTCTGGCAGGAATATATTGCATCTTCAGAAATTGTATTGCTCCAGAATTCAGAAATGCTCAGAAGGTGTTTTATTTTCCTTGATTGTGCTGTTGAAATTTATAACTATACAGCAAGAAAAAGCAAAGGTAAAAAGAACTCTCAAATTGCTGAACATGTTTCTGTTCAGCTTCAAAATGATTTGAATCAATATAAAAGCATTCTGCTTCTTGCGATGAACGGTTGTTTTAATAGCGTAATTGTTGAATATCGTTCTCTATATGAAAGTTTTGTAATTGGACAGTATCTCGTTCAGAATCCTGATTTAGTTCCTGTTTATGAAGATCATCTACAATTTCTTAGATATCATCTTACTAAGCTTGTTGGAAATAGCACACCAGAATGGGATAAAATACACAATGATTATTTGAATAAATACGGGCAGGAGTTTGCTGAAAACTATGGATGGACCAAAAGCAAAATTCAAAATAAAAAAGACAGAAAAATTGTTACTCTCGTAAAAGCGTGCAATCTGGAAAAATCTTTTACCATTTTATATAAGTTTGCATGTAGTTATGTTCATTCTTCAGCTTTTTCTGTATCAACCAGAACTGATTTAAGTCAAATAAAAATCTTCTTTCAGGCTGCTATGCACTTTATCGAATCAGAGATAACAGATTATCTTCGAGAAAGTAAGCTACCTGCAAAAGATGCGGTTATTATGCGGAATATTCTGGTATTTTTATATAAGGATTTTGAAAAACTAGATAAAACGAATACTTCAGTTCAATGATATTGAAGTTGTAAGGAGTTCCTATATGTCTAACCTAAAACTAATCCATGGTAGTTGTGCCGATCAGACAGCAGATGCAGTTGTTAATGCCGCTAACTCAAGACTTTTGGAAGGAAGTGGCATTTGTGGTGTTATTTTTAGTAAATGCGGTTCTAAGGAATTAACACAGGAATGTTCGAAATATCAAACTCCGGTAAAAGACGGTAATGCCGTTATCACTCCTGCTTTTAATATGAAAAATGCAAAGTACATTATTCATGCTGTTGGCCCTGACTTCAGACAAACACCTAAAGCTTTTCTTGAACTCTATAATGCGTATTACAATTCACTTGTGCTTTTGAAAGATAATAATTTGCATAGTATTTCTTTTCCTCTAATCAGTGCTGGGATTTTTGGAGGAACTCTTCCTAATCCTGCAGAAGAATCAGCCAAGCAGTGCAGTCGGGCTTATAAGAAATTCATTCAGGATTTCCCCAATTATGATATAGATGTTCAGCTTTGTGCATTTACCTCCGCAGAATATAATGCCGCAATAACTGTGTTTGATTTATAACTCGGAACACAATTTTCCCTAAAAAGTCATGATTGCAAAGAAATCAAGTTTCCCTGATGAAGCCGTTGAATCGAATCTGCTTCTTTAATACGGTCATACCGTTCAACAACAAAAATGTCTTTTTCTGCAATCTTCAGCAAATCAACATCTGGAACAGGAAGCCCAAAGCTCTTTGCAAGTTTCATACAGATATATTCATTTTGAGCAAGCGAAGAAAGACTGCCTGTTCGCGTTGGTTTTAAAATGTGAGTTGAAGGAGCCACATTTAGTGGTAAATACCATTCTCCATTGATTTTTGCAAGTGCGAGTTTTTCCTGAGCTACTGCAAGAGAAAGCCGTAATTTATCATCTGCTTTAATAAGAGGCCGGGTATTCATTTTTTCAATAAACTCCGAAAGCCTTTTACAGTCCAGGAGTTCATAGTTATTTGAATCAAGTTTATAACTTGCTTCTTTAGAAAATGAATCATTTTCACTCAAAATTGCTGCTTTTCGGCGAGTCTTCACTGCTTTTGATATTGATTCCCGTACTTCCCGGGCAACCCCAGAATTACGCTCGGAGAGTTTTTAACATGCG
>JAILNT010000315.1 GCA_024691265.1 Treponema sp.
TAAGATTCCTTTATTTTTTATAATTTGGTGTAATATAGTTATTTAATTATATTACACCAAATTATAAAAAATAAAGGAATCTTAAACTACTTTTTCAAAAGCATTGCAAAAGGATTATAAGTAGAACCGTCATCATTACCATTATAACTCTTATTGTTATTAGTTGGCTTACGATTAGCTTTCTTTACAACAACAACCTTTTTAGGACTTTTAGAAGAAGATGAAGACTTAGAAACAGCATTAGATTTTAGAGAAAGACTAATTCTTTTTCTATCTGTATCCAAATCAATAATAGTAAATTCTTTTACATCACCTACTTTTATAATATCCATAGGATCTGAAACATAGCTGTCACTAAGCTCACTAATATGAATAAGAGCAGTTTCATGAAGACCAATATCAACAAAGGCACCAAAATCAACAACATTCTTGATTTTTCCAGTAACCTTCATACCGACAGTTAAATCTTCAAAGTTAACAACACCCTTCTGCATAATAGGAGCAGGATAGCCATCACGAGGGTCACGATTAGGCTTTCCAAGTTCTTCAATAATATCATTCAAAGTTGTGTCGCCAAGCTTATACTTTTCTTCAAGCTCTTTCTTGAACTCATTTGTAATCTTCTCATTATTTTGAACAAGAGGAAGAATCTCCCGTGCAGCCTTATAATTTTCAGGGTGAACCCAAGTATTATCCAAAGGGTCGGAACTTTCAGGAATCTTAAGGAAGCCTGCACACTGTTCAAAAGTCTTTGCACCAAGACCTGAAACTTTTTTCAAATCTTCACGGCTTGTAATCTTTCCGTTTTGGTCACGATAAGCAACAATCTTTTTTGCAAGGCTTGAACTTACACCAGAAACATATTTCAAAAGAGAAGCACTAGCCGTATTTAGATTTACACCAACCTGGTTAACAACACTTTCTACAACTTCGTCCAATTTATCAGAAAGTTTCTTTTGATTTACATCATGCTGATAAAGCCCAACACCAATAGCTTTAGGGTCAATCTTAACAAGTTCTGCTAATGGATCTTGAAGTCTTCTTCCCATACTGATTGCACCCCTTATTGTCAAATCCAAATCAGGGAATTCTTCTCTTGCAATATCACTTGCAGAATAAACAGAAGCACCGCTTTCATCTACAACGGTATAGCGTACATCAGGATAATTTTCGCTAATAACTTTTGAAACAATAGCTTGAACTTCAGGACTTCCTGTTCCATTACCAACAGCAACAACCTGAATATTCCACTTAGCTATTGCAGCCTTTATTGCATTATAAGAGCCATCAGGGTCAGCAACCTGTTTTATAAGGAAATAACCAAGATATTTACCTGTTTCATCTAAAGCTGCACACTTTGTTCCTGTTCTAATACCAGGGTCAACACCTAATACACGACTACCTTTAATCGGCTGTGTCATAAGAAGATTCTTAAGATTTTCACTAAAAATACTAATACCATGAGCATCAGCATCATCAGCTTCATCACTTCGGATTTCACGAAGAACAGCAGGAGAAAGAAGACGAACAACACCATCTTCTATAGCTTCTGCATAATACTTATTCTTCAAAGAAACATTCGATTTTAATAAATCAACTGCATCATCAACATTTACATCAATCGAAACATCAAGAGCACCTTCTCTTTCACCACGATTAATAGCAAGAATACGATGAGCTTTTACCTGATTCAAAGGCTCACTAAAATCCCAATACATCTTATAAACAGAAGTCTTTTCAGCAGTTTCTGCATCTTGTCCATCAGGAACAATACCCTTTGTAGTAATCGTACCGGTAGACATATATTGAGAATGAACTTTTTCACGATTTTCAGGATTCTGAGCAGTACGTTCTGCAATAATATCTTCTGCACCCTTAATAGCATCTGCAACTGTTTCAACAGAAAGCTCTGGATTTTCACTATTAACCTTTACAAATTCCTTTGCTTTTGCCTCAAATTCTGCATCTGTCATAGAAAGCATATCATCAGCTAAAGGTTCAAGACCTTTTTCAGCAGCAAGCATACCACGAGTTTTCTTCTTTTTCTTAAATGGAGCCCACAAATCTTCAAGTTCTGTAAGAGTTTTTGCTGCCATTACAGCATTAAAAAGATTCTCTGTAAGTTTTCCCTGAGCAAATACACCACGAACAATTTCCAATCTTCTATCTTCAAGATTCTTATAAGACTTGAAAAGGTTGTCACAATCGCGAACCTGAACTTCGTCTAAAGAACCATGTTTTTCTTTACGATAGCGAGCAATAAAAGGAATAGTACATCCTTCTTCCACAAGGGAAATAACTGCACTAACCTGAGGAACACGGATTTTCAATTCTTCCGCAATTTTTTTCATTATATCGACTTCATTAACTTTTAGAGCGTCGATGTTTTCCTGTGTAAATTCCATACAAATATTTTAGTGGAAACAAACAAAGAACGTCAACAAATCTATATGCATGTAACTTTTGTTGTCAAAAAGACTTTTTAAGTTTATTATACAAAATAGCATATCGAAGAGGTTTATTATGAAGAAGCAATTACATTATTTTTCTATTTTGGCATTATCAACAGCCTTATTGCTAACTTCCTGCGGAACAACAAAAGAAGTTGCAGCTGCCGCAGAGGGAGAACCTGTAGAAGAAGCAAAAGAGGAAGAGAGTAAGGAAGAAACACCTAAGGTTGAAACTACAACAGAAGAAGCTGAAGCAAACACTTCTAATACAGAAAGTAAAGGTGTAAAAAAAGATATTGATTATTCAACAGGAACATTTAGTGCAGACGGAGGTCCTAAAAAGACTAATGATGGAGGCTCTTCTACTGTAGGAGGGCAGCGTGAACTTGTTCCAACAGGAAAAGTTGAAGAAGAACAAAAACCTATTAATAAAGCTGCAGAAAAAGGCTTCAAAATAGACGAGCACATGAAAGAACTTCCTGAAGATGAACAGATAAAGGAAGATGAAATAAAATTATTTTCTACAGAATGGGCAGAAGAATCTTATAATGATCCACTAAAATGCGGATATTTCTACACAACAGATAACCTTGGTGAGTTTAAGATGATACAGGGCGACTTTAGAAAACTCGGAGGCTACGAAAAAAGCACAGTAGGCTTTGTATTCGGATACTCAAAACCTAATAAAGGAATGTTAAGCAATTATATTCGTTTTGAAATAAATCCAGCTGGAGAATTTGGTGTATATTCATGGACAGAAATTACAGAAAACGGAAAGAAAAAAATGATATATACCGACCTTGTTGAAAAGCAAGCTCAAGATGTCGCATATCTTTATCCTACAGAAACAGTAAAAAAAGGATATAACAAGCAGAATACTTTGAAAATCCAGAAAGAAAAAGATAATACCTATACTCTTTTCATCAATGGAACAAAGGTTGCAGAAAAGATTCCTCCTCTAAAAAATGGAACAGATGGAGTTATGGCATTCTTCTCTGTAGGAAAATCAGACCAGGAAAAATTCCCTGAGAATCCTGTCACTGTTACTTATAGAATAAGTGATTCAGAAATAAAATAAAATCATTTTCACTTCTAAGGTCGTATAAGCTATTTTTTAATATAAAAAACATATATATTAAAAACATGATTATACGACCAGCTTCAAAAAAAGACATAGAAGCCATAATGGCAATTGAAGAACAATCCTTCATTTCAAAAATACAAGAAACAAAAGATACTTTTCTTGAAAGAATAGAAGCATTTCAAGACGGTTTTTTACTTTTGGAAAATGAAAACACAAATGAAATAGCTGGATATTTTGCCAGTGAACTTTGGGCAGAATATCCAGAAAATGATAATATCTTTAGATTAGGACATTCAGCCAAAAAAACTCATGATAATAATGGCTCAATTCTTTATATAAGCTCTTTTGCAATTTTACCTGCTTATAGAAGCAAGGGAACAGGAAAATCATTCTTTAACAGGGCTATAAATAAAATAATAAAAGAAAAAAATATAAAGGCTATAACACTAATTGTAAATACAATATGGAAAAATGCTATTTCTATCTACGAAGGAAATGGTTTTGAAACAGTAAGGACAATAAAAGATTTTTTTCCTGCTGAAAACGGGAAAGCAACAGATGCTTTATATATGAAAAAAGAATTGACAGGGGAAATAAGCAAATGAATAAAGAACAATGGGAAGCCTTTTATAATTTCAGAAAAGCATTCAAAGACAAATGTACAGAATGGAATAACAAATACAAAGATATATTATTTCCATTACAAAAAGCTGCCTGCAAAAAAGACACACCAGAATATTCTCTTGAAACAGCAGTTGTATATAACACAGCATTTGATGCTATAAATGAAAATGACGAAATAAAATTAATAGTAATTGGAGATAACCCTGGAAAAGATGAACAGCTAGCAAAAAATAACAAGTACCTTGTAGGGCAAAGCGGAAAAATCGCAGAAGGATTCTTTAAAAGAAATCCTGAATTAAATATAGATTTCCGCAAAAATGCAATCATATTAAATAAAACTCCAATCCACACTGCAAAAACAAATCATTTGAAAAAACTATCAAAAGAAGGTGGAAAAGAAATAGCAGCTTTAATACTGGAAAGTCAAATTTGGCTTGCTAAAGAAACTGCAAAATTACATCAAGCATTATATTCCCCTGAATTGTGGCTTGTTGGTTATGCAGAATTAAAAAACAGAGGTATTTTCACTGCATACAGAGATGAATTAAAGAAAGGCTATGAAAACAAAAATTATTCATGGAAAAAAGTATTTGTATATCAGCATTTTTCCATGAATAGATTTCTAGTAGATTTATCAGCTTATAGAGCAATAAATCAGGCTTCATCCTTAAAAGAAAGCCTTGAAATACTAGGAACAAAGCATAAAAACGAAATATTTTTAGACTGTAAATAAATCTATCTGATTTCCAATCTCTCCGATGCTCTTATGTACAGAACCAGAAATATCGGAGAGAGAAGAACTTGTTGAATTAATTTCTGCTGCACTATCAGAAATTCTATTCATACTATCTTCAATAATAGAAGTTGCATCTCTAAGCTGATTTACCTCTACAAGAATGGCTTTATTACCCATGCCCATTTCTTTTGAAGCAGCTCTAACCTCACTTGT
>JAILNT010000367.1 GCA_024691265.1 Treponema sp.
CATTTCCTGTAGCAGTAAGTCTTGAAGCTGAAATATCACCATTTTCAATAAGCCAATTTCTAACAAACCTTGCCCTTTCAAGAGAAAGCTGCTGTACTTCACTTTCTTCAGAACTTGTACCTGAAAGGTTATTGGCATTTCCTTCTATAGTGACTTTGTAGTCCCTAAATTTCTGCAATATTTCAGAAATACGACGCAAAACTCTTATATTATTATCAATAGTTACCTGATTAAGACCTTTATTAGCCCTATCAGCTGCAGGCCCTGCTGCAACCTCTGAAATACTCTTAAAATCAGCATTATTACTTCTGAATATTATAGAAGGAACCTGTAATTTCAATTTTGCACCTTCTTTTATAACAAGCACATCAACTTGTACAAAGCCCTCAGAAACAGCAGTACTACCTTTAGAATCAGTTACAGTAAATACATAAGGATAATCTGTAGCAGACTGAACACGTTCTCCTTTACTATTCTTACCGTCCCAAATAATTTCTTTACTAGGAACAGTAGTTCCACTTTTAGACCAGAAAACTTTACGAGTTTCAGGATCATTTACAGTAAACGACCAAGATGTTATAGGATTCTGAGAAGAAGCCTTCAATTTTATAGAAAGCGTATCATTACTTCCATCTCCATCAGGACTAAAATAAGAAGGAGAAAGGATAGCAGAAATTACAGGAGGAGGATTTTCTTCTTTTGTAGCAACAACTTCTTCAACAACAGGCTCAATTTCTTCAGCTTCTTTATCTTTTTCAAGAACTATATCCTTTTTATCAGCAAGCATTATACCGTTTGGAGAAATAACAACTGGAGTAAGAATAATTCTAGAATATTCATCATCATCGGCTGTATCTTCATCTAACTCGCCTTTTATACGATACATTCCGGAAAGAGCAGAAGAAGAATCCTTTAGAGCCAGCGATGAGCGAAACTGTATTACACAATCTTCAGGAACAAGAACAGAAGCATAATCTCCTGTGTCATTATTAACTGAATAATGACCTGTTTCAAAAGTAATTTTATTTCCATCAGATAGATGCCAGTCTTTTATCTTTTCTAAAAATTCTATATATGCTTTTGAATCTGAAGCAAGATTCTCTGACGCTGTAGTCCTAAAACTTCTTTGAAATGCCATTTTTTTATATTGCCCGTCCCACTGGGTATTTTCATTAATAGGCATACGAACAGCATCTTGAACACGAAGCCTGACAGAATCAGTTCCCTCAAGGACAATATCAAATCTACGTTCAAGGGAACTTATATCAATATTTACACCTGAAATATACATACCATTGCGTCTAACATTACTGTTAACCCAATTATAAACTTCTTCCGTATCATTCAATAAAAAAATAATTTCCTTATTAGAATAATCAAACAAAAGGTATCTTGTTTCGTCCCCATTAGTTGCAGTTTTATACCACATGCCATTTAGAAATCTTGCAAAAGAATCTACCGTTCCATCAAGAATTTTTTCTACTTCTTTAGCAGCAAGTCTGCTTCCAGGAACTTTAACTTCTTTTGTAAGAATATATTTTCCCGCAGTTGACGACCAGTCATACTGCCTTTGCAACTGGTCAAGACTACCCTCTTTTGAATTATCAGAAAGATAAACCCAAATAGGAAAACTTGAACCTTTTGCCTGAGCCATCTCATAAGATTCAACTCTGTCTGACTGCTGTATAAAAATAGTTCCATCAGATTTAAAATTCGCAATTTCCCTAATCTCATACGAAGAATTTTTTCTTGAAAAAAGATAAGCTTTCAAAACAGAATCCCCATTATCAAGATAGCCCTGATATACTAAGGCGTTTTTGTGCTCACCCGTTAAATCCATATTAGTATATGAAAAGGTTTTTGATTGAGTTATCTCAGTTGCAATTTCACCACTTCGTTCATAAACTTGAGCCGCTGGATTGTAAAGTCCTACTATAAGGATAAGATACGGACTAAAAGAGCGTTTTATTGCAACAATCTGGTCATCATAACCATCATTATCAAAATCTGCACTTAATGTGCTAATAAGTGTTTCATCACCTTTAAGCGTAATAAAGGAAGTCATAGAAATAGAGCTATCACTATCAACTCCAGTTGAATGAATATCCATATTTGTAGACTCTGCAATAGGAGTTATATCTCTTATCTTATAAGTGTCGTTTTCTTCTTCATCACCAGATTTATGAAATATAAAAAAAACTGCAAGACCAATTGCAAGCAGCACAAAAACAGTGGGAACTATACGTTTCATGACTACATGATACATTTTTTAATTCATAATGACAACGATAAATTGCATGACGGTTTTATGCTATATAATGATTTTATTGTCGCTACATGTTAAAAAAAACTCTGTTATACTGATTTCATTAAAACAAATTCTGACAGTTCATCAGGGAGGAATTGATGACACAGCAAAACGATGTATCAATAAAAAAAGTATCGTTCAGCACATACTTCAAACAGCATAAATGGTTGTACTTCATGTTGATTCCAGGTGCTCTCTATTTTATTATATTTAGATATGCACCTATGTTCGGCGTTATAATGGCCTTCCAAAAGTACAGTCCTTTTACAGGTCTTTTAGGAAGCAAATGGGTTGGCTTCTTGCATTTCAAGTCATTCTTCACAGGAACTGACTTCTGGATGTTGTTAAAAAACACATTGTGGCTATCTTTGTTAAGCCTTATCTTCTATTTTCCAGCCCCAATTATTCTTTCATTGTTCCTCAATGAAATGAAAAATCAAGTATTTAAAAGAACAATTCAGACATTTATTTACGTTCCACACTTTATTTCATGGGTTATCGTTGCATCTATTACATATACATTATTTAATGTTACAGATGGTGCTGTAAACCAAGCATTAATTGCAATGGGAAATAAAACAATAAACTTCTTAGGTCTTCCTTCATATTTCCGTCCAATGATTATAGGACAGCAGATTTGGAAGGAAACAGGTTATGGTACAATCATTTACCTTGCAGCACTTTCAAGTGTTGACATGGAATTGTACGAAGCTGCAAGAGTTGATGGTGCTGGTCGTTGGAGAATCATGTGGAATATCACATTACCTTCATTAAAATCAACAATCATAATTATGCTTATCTTGCGTGTCGGTTCAATTCTTAACACAGGATACGAACAAATCTTCCTTCTTAGAAATGCTCTTAACCAGTCTGTAGCAGAAGTATTTGATACATACGTATACATGAGAGGTCTTGTAAACGGAGAATACTCTTACAGTACAGCAGCAGGTTTGTTCAAATCTCTTGTAAGTATGGTAATGGTTCTTAGTGCTAACTACATAGCAAAAAGAGCTGGTGAATCTGGTATTTACTAATCATTACAACAACGTCAGAAACTTAAAAATAGACTTTGGAGGCATAAAATATGGCAAAGCAACGTCATATGAAAGTAAAAGAAACTGCATTCGATTTGTTCTGGGATAGAGCAATCGCATTGATATTAATAATAGCTGCATTTATAACAGTTGCACCATTTATCTATGTTGTAGCAGGTTCTTTCTCTACAGAAAAAGAACTTACAGAAAGAGCTTTCTTCCTCTTTCCACATACAATTTCATTTAATGCTTATAAATATATTGCACAAACTGGTGAAATCTTTAGAGGTTTGAAGAACTCTTTGATTTTAACAATTATCGGTACAATAAGCTCATTGTTCTTCACTTCAACTTTTGCATATCCATTATCAAAAGTACACTTTAAGGGTAGAAACCTTATTTTGAACCTTGTTATTGTAACAATGTTGTTCTCAGGTGGTCTTATTCCTACATTCTTGGTTGTAAAAAAGCTTGGTCTTTACAACCACATTGCAGCTCTTATTTTACTGGGAGCTATAAGCCCATTTAACATGATTATTATGAAGAGCTTTTTCGCAGGTATTCCAAAAGACCTTGAAGAAGCAGCAATCATCGATGGTTATTCAGACCTCGGTGTATTTGTAAAAATCTTCCTTCCATTATCAAAGCCAGTATTAGCATCTATCGGATTGTTCTGTGCTGTTGGTTATTGGAACGATTACTTTAGTGCCATGATTTACCTTTCTGATTCATACAAGGAAACAGTACAGATTGTTCTTCGTCGTATAGTTCTTTTGGCTTCAGGTGGAGACCAGATTAACAGTTCTATGTTCGACTTCGACCTTCTTGGTGCTCCTCCTGATAAGGCTGTAAAAATGGCTTCTACAGTAGTAGCAACAGTACCAATCCTTTGTGTATACCCATTCTTGCAGAAATACTTTGCAAAGGGTGTTATGGTTGGTGCTGTAAAGGGTTGATTTTTAATAGTCACAGTATCAGCTAAAATACTAAATAAGGACATTTATATACCTTGTTTTCAAAACATGGTAAAATGAAAGATATGGCGTGTCTGTCAAATAAAGAGTCAGACACGATAAAAAATAAGGAGACAAACTATTATGAAAAGAAGTATTGCAACAGTAATGACAGCAGCAACTTTAGCTGCTCTCATAGGTCTTGCAAGCTGTGGTAACTCAGGAAAAGCAACCACAGGAAAAACAGGAAGACCTCGTGTTACATTCATGCTTACAGACTATGAAGGAAGCCCTCTTACAGGAGAGCATGCCCAGGAAGTTATCGATAAGATGACAGAATGGACAAACACAGATGTTGAGTTTACATTTGTTGCAAACGACAGCTACGAAGAAAAAATGGGTCTTGCCCTTGCTTCTCCAGATGACATGCCAATGGTTATGCATGTAGGAAAGGTAAATCTTGGAATCGTTGACGCTGCAAATGCAGGTGCTTTCTGGGACTTAAACGAGTTCATCTGGGACAGCGAAAAATATCCAAATCTTTCAAAGGCTAACAAAGACGTATGTAAGAGCCTTACAATTGGTGGAAAACTTATTGGTGTTTACAAGGCACGTGACATTGGTCGCTATGGTCTTGGATACCGCACAGACTGGGCAGAAAAGCTCGGACTCAGTGAACCAAAGACTATCGAAGATGTATACAACATGATGCATGCATTTACATATAACGACCCTGATGGAGATGGATTAAACAATACTTACGGTCTTGCAATGTGTAAGTATACAGGTCCATTCGACATCATTCAGGCTTGGTTCGGAGCTGGAAACGGCTGGACAGAGCAGAACGGAAAACTCATTCCTGTTCACCAGACAAAGGAATACAAAGAAGCACTTGACTGGATGAAGAAGATGTACGAAGACGGTCTCATCGCTCCAGACTGGGCTGTTCGTGATACAGCAACATGGCAGGATCAGGTAAAGAAGGGTGAAGCAGGTATGTTCATTGACGTTATGGACGGAAGCCGCCGTATTTGGGACTATTTCGTAAATAACAACGTTCCATCAGTATTGGATCCATCACAGCCAGCAGGTATGACACTCGTAGGACCTATCAACGGAAAAACATTGGCAACATCTGGATACAACGGATTCTTAGTAGTTACAAAAGCTGCTAAGACAAAGGCTCAGGTTGAAGCATGTTTACATTACATCGACAAGATGTGTGACAGCGAAATGCTTACACTCGCAGCTTATGGTCTTAAAGACATAAACTACACAATCGATGCTGATGGCTTCCTTGTTGATACAGATACAAAAGATCCAAGTGCATCAAAGTGTCACTCAGCTTTGAATCAGACACAGTGCTTTATTCCTACAATGCTTGCAAACAATAAGCCATCTGTAAAGCAGACACCTCGCAAGATGAAGGAACTTGAAGTTATCAAGAATAACGAACAGTATGCAGTATTCAATCCTGCTCTTTCATTCCTTGCAAACTCAGAAACATATGCAACACAGGGTGCTATTCTTGACCAGCTTCTTTCAGATGCTCGTACACAGTATATTTGTGGTCAGATTGATGCAAAGGGCTTACAGAGTGCATTTGACAAATGGAACAAGCAGGGTGGCGAATCTGTAATTAACGAAGTTAATGAACAGTACAAAGCTAACCAGCTTAAGAAATAATAGATTTTATTGAATCTATAAAATTACGGAGCACGTTTCGACAGCACACTTTGCGAATGAAGCGGTGCTCCGTATTTTTTTGTCTAAAAATATTTTACAAACTTAAATTATTATAAAAGAAAGAAATAATATAAGTTATTCATTAAGGAGGATTTAAGTGATTAAAGTTACAGGCTTGCACATATCAAGCATTACAGAAGACAGCGTTACATTGGAATGGGATTCTATCGAGAATGCAAAATATACAATATATTGGGCAGACAAAAACCTTCCAACAACAAAATATAAAGAAGCTGGAAATACAGTTTATACAAAATTCACATTTTGCAGAGCAACACACGTTCCTTATTATTTCAAAGTAGAAGCATGTGTAAATGATGAAAAAGCAATATCTGACGTAGTTCATTCTACAGTAAAAAAAGTATTCCATGAACAGTTAGAACACTTAAAAAGAGGTCTTATAGCAGTAAAAGCAAAGACTGGTATATTCCTTAGCTGGAGACTTATGAAAAATGAAGTTACAGGCTATAGTGATACAGGTCTTACAGGTAAGAATTTTATTGTATACAAAAATGATGTTGAAATTGCACGCGTAACAGACAGCACCAATTACATTGATAAAACAGGTACAGAAAATGATTTATACAGTGTAGCAGCATTTGATGAAACAAAAGTTGAAGAAAAATGCGAAGCTGTAAAAGCATGGAATACAGAAAGTAATTATTTTGAAATACCTGTAAAAAAACCAGAAGGTGGAATTACACCAAAGGGTGATAAATTTGAATACACAATCAATGACATGAGCGTTGCTGATGCTGATGGTGATGGTGAATACGAATATTACTTAAAATGGGATCCAACAAATTCTCAGGACGTAAGTATAAAAGGTTATACAGGCAGATGCATAATCGATTGTTACAAACTTGATGGTCGTCTGTTATGGCGTCTTGACATGGGACCTAATATCAGAGCTGGAGCTCATTACACACAGTTCATGTGCTTCGACTTTGACGGAAATGGAAAAGCAGAAATGGCTGTAAAAACAGCTCCTGGCACATTGATGACAACATACAATGAAGATGGCAGCATAAAAGAAAGTCATTATGTAACCATTCCTGAAAGGGACAGAAAAAACGGAGTTACAGATAACGACAACTATGTATGCAGTGCAGAAAGCTATAGGGAACATCTTATAGATGTATTCCAAGGTTGGAGCGAAAGAGAAGAAGTAAAAAGTGGAGAATGGCCTGCAACATTAGAAAAATGTTTTGGTATTGAAAACAAATACAACTACCCTCTTTCAAGAAATGATGCAAAAGAACTTGTAGATTACTTCATAAAAGTATTCGCACCTTCAAGAAGTGAAAGAAATCACCTTGAAGCATTTGAAGGTTTCATCTATGAAGGTCCTGAATACCTTACAATGTTTAGTGGAGACGGAAAAGAACTCGACACAATCGATTATCCTGTTCCTCGTGGAGATGATGGCTTAAAATGGGGTGATTACGCATGGATGAGAATAGAACCTTGTAACAGAGTTGACCGCTTCTTAGCATGTGTAGCATATCTTGACGGAGAACGTCCATATTTAATAGAAGCTCGCGGCTACTACACAAGAGCAACCGTTACAGCATACAGCTTCTTTGAGGGAAAATTCAAAGAAGTATTCAAAGTAGATTCAGGTCATGTTGCAATGGATAATCCTTTTAACCCTTCAAAAATGGCATTCTGGGGAAGTGACCCTATATTTGGAAAACTTGCAGGCCAAGGAGACCATACACTTTCTACAGCCGATGTTGATGGAGACGGAAAACAGGAAATTATCTTCGGTTCAGCATGTATAGATGATGACGGCTCATTGCTTTATTCAAGCTATGGTAGACGTGATAAAGACGGCATGATTGTGAAATTCGGTCATGGAGATGCAATGCATGTTGCTTCTATAGACCCTGATAGACCTGGTTTACAGATTTTCAATGTATACGAAGAAGGACTTGAAGCTCCATGGGGCTTTGCTCTTCGTGATGCAGAAACCGGAGATGTAATCTTTGGAGAACCTGGCGACAGGGATTACGGAAGATGTATGGTTGGTGATATAGACCGCTCAAGCCGTGGTTATGATTGTTGGGTATATGATGTAAGAGACTGCAACGGAAAAATCAAAAAAGGAAAAGCTCTACCTGGAACAGACATGAACATTAGATGGCTTCCAGATATGACTACTCAAATCATTGACGGAAACGATATCTTTGCAAAACATACAGGCGTAATTAACGACCCTGAAAAAGGTGCAGTTCTTGTTCCTGAAGGAATGAGCACAAATAACGGTACAAAGGGAAATCCTTGTCTTGTAGCAGATGTATTTGGCGACTGGAGGGAAGAACTCATTTTAAGAAAGAGTGACAACACAGCCGTACGCATTTATACAAATACAGATGAAACAAACCACAAATTGTTTACATTAATGCATGATACCATGTACAGAACTGGAATTGCATGGCAAAACGATTGTTACAATCAGCCTTGTTATACAAAATTCTATTTTGCCCATGATACAGACTGGAAATATGTTCTTCCAGAACTTGCAGAAAAAAATTAAAAACAATTCACATAAATAAGGGAGTAAAAGGTATGAACAAACCAAAGACTATTTATTATTGTTATCCTGAAGGAAAAAACAAAGCCCTTACAATGAGCTATGACGATGGCTGCTCTGAAGACAGACGTCTTGTAGAGATTTTCAACAAAAACGGTATAAAGGGAACATTTAACATAAATGCCGGATTAAGGGACTACCCTGAACGTCCTAGAGTACAGCTTGATGAGTTCAAGGAGCTTTATAAAGGTCATGAAGTTGCAGTTCATACCCTTACTCACCCAACAATTGAAAGGTGTAATCTTGCTCAGGTTACACAACAAGTACTTGAAGACAGAAAGATTCTTGAAAAAGCTGTTGGATATCCTGTTCGCGGAATGGCATATCCAAACGGTTCTTATACAGAAGAAATCGAGAAGTTGCTTCCTTCTCTCGGAATAAGATATTCAAGAGTTGTTGGAAGTAGTGACAATTTTGCACTTCCTAAAAACATGTATGAATGGAAATCAACCTGCCATCACAATCATAACCTTCTTGAAAATGCAGAACAATTTTTAGCATTATTCAAAAAACAGTACCTTTATCTTATGTATGTATGGGGACACAGCTTCGAATTTACAACAAAAGATAATTGGGACTTGATGGAAAACTTCTGTTCAAAAGTCGGTGGAAAAGATGATACATGGTACTGTACTAATATACAGTTTGTAGACTGGCAGGACACAATGAAAGCCCTTCAATTTGCCGCTGATGGCAGTTTCGTATATAACCCAACTGCTAATGATGCATGGCTTAACGTTGACGGAGAAATCAGATGCGTAAAGGGAGGTCAGCTAGTAAATCTATGACAGAATCAGAAAAGTATATTTTAACAGCTACAGGAAATGCAGAAAGTATTTCTCTTCATTTTTTGGAAAACAGAAATCTAAGAGGCAAAGGAAGTTCAAGCTATGCTTCATTTTCTGGTTACTGGAAAATGGGAGAAGTAAAAAGAGATGCAAAATTTGAAATAAAAAAAGCAAATAGTGATTCCTCATTACCAATACAAAGCCGTATAACCGCCTATTGGCCTGATGGTTCTGTAAAATGGTCAAATCATATAGCAGATTTTGCAGCAGATAGTAAAAATAAAAGAGCAGCTGTAGCAGAATATGGTAAAAAGGCTCCTCTGCTTCCTGAAAAGATAAACTTCATAGAAGCTACAAACAGCATTTCCATTGATACAGGAGTTTTACAGACAATCATTTATAAAAATGAAGTTTCAAACGGCTCTTTTATCGGAAAAACTGTTGTAGACGGTAGAACTGTTATTTCAGCTGCAAAACTTGTATTTATTCATGAAAGTCATGATAAAGATACAAATGAAGAAGTAATAACTGGAATAACTAAAACAGAAACTGTTTTTACAGGAAAAGTTCTAAAAACAACAATAGAAGAAAGAGGTCCTCTACAGGCAGTGATAAAAGTAGAAGGAATTCATGAGTCAAAAAAAGACGACCGTCAATTACTTCCATTCGTAATGCGTTTAACATTCAGACTTAATGACCCTTTTATTCATATCGAACACAGTTTCACATATGATGGTAATGCTCAAAAAGACTTTATGAAAGGTCTAGGCATTCAATTTGAAACACCAATAACTGGTGAAGTTTATAACCGCCACGTTGTATTTGACGGAGATTGTACAGAAGAAGGAACAGAGTGCTTCCATGAAGCTTCAAAACTTCTTCTTAGCTGGCACCCAAGACTTGCTCCAGGAATATATGAAGACCAGATTGCAGGTAAATATCTTTATTTCAATCCGGCAAATGAAGAATCTCGCCCCGTAACAAAGGCATTAGCTTCTATTCCAGCATGGAACAGTTACAGAATATTTGCAGACAGTGCTTCGCATTATTCCATTACAAAAGGAACAGGAAAAGAGGGTTGCTGTCATATAAAAGCAGTTGAAGGAAAAAGAACTTCAGGTTGTGCAGCTATGAGTGGAGAAGACGGCGGAATCATGGTTTGCATGAAAGATTTCTGGCAGAAATATCCTTCTTCAATATGGTTTGACAATCTCACAGGAAATGCAAATACAGCAGGAAATGTAGCAAAAACTACAGTCTGGTTCTGGTCTCCTGAATCCCAGGCAATGGATTTCAGACACTACGACACAGAAGGTCATGCAGGCTCTTACTATGAAGGCTATGATGATTTTGGAGCAGACCCTTACGGCATTGCAAACACAAATGAACTTGTAATAGGTTCTTTTTTAGCTCATGATGGAAAACTAATTCCTTCAAGAGAAGAAGTTTCTGCATTTGCAAAAAGTGTACAAAAAGCTCCTTTACTTGTAGCTGATGCAAAATATTATCATGATGCACAGGCATTTGGTATTTGGAGTATTCCTGATACAACAAACAAAGCAAAAGCAAAAATAGAAGAGCATTTAACAAAAGCCCTTGATTTCTATAAAAAAGAAATAGAACAGCGTGCATGGTACGGCTTCTTTGATTATGGAGATGTAATGCACACCTATGATAAAGCTAGACATTGCTGGCGTTATGATATGGGTGGTTATGCATGGCAAAACACAGAACTTGTTCCAACTCTCTGGCTTTGGTATTCATTCCTTAGAACAGGGCGGGAAGATGTGTTTACAATGGCGGAAGCAATGAGCCGACATACAAGCGAAGTAGATATTTATCACATTGGAAAATTCAAGGGACTTGGAAGCCGACATAATGTCATTCATTGGGGATGTCCTTGCAAAGAACCTAGAGTTGCAATGGCAGGTCATCATCGTTTTGATTATTACCTTACAGGCGACAGAAGATTTGAAGACATATTCGATATTGTAAAAGACGGAGATTTTGCAACTATCGAAGAAGACCCATTAAGATACTTCTATGATAAGCCAAAAATGAAATATCCTACTCACGCCCGTTCAGGTCCTGACTGGTCTACTTATACTTCAAACTGGCTTACAGAATGGGAAAGAAAAGAAAATAAAGCCTATGAGAAGAAAATAAGAACAGGCATTGAAGACTTGAAAAAAGCTCCTTTACAGCTTGTATCAGGAAATAATTTTGAATACGATCCTGAAACAAGTCATTTAGGATATATAGGTGAAAATACTGCTGGAGGTACTCACCTTGCAATCTGTATGGGTGGACCTGAAACATGGACAGAATTAGTTCCACTTTTGAAAGATGATGAATGGGAAAAAATGCTTGCTGATTTCGGCATCTTCTATTTTGATACAAAAGAAGAGCAAATGGAAAAAAGCAAAGGCAGTATAGGAAAAAGAGAATTCTCATTACCATTCATGGCTGCAAGTATTGGAGCTTATGGAGCCCGCTACTATAAAAACCATGAACGAGCTAAGAAAATCTGGAAAATCTTAAATGATTCCCTAAAACTTAATGGAAGTGAAGGAGAAGATTTTAATCCAAAACAGATTCCTTATGTGAATAACGCAAAGCTTGATGAAATTCCTTGGGTATCAACAAACGTTGCTTCACAATACTGCTTAAATGCCATTGTTTCTCTTGAATTAATCGGAGAAGACCTGGATTAGAGATTTTTCAAATAAATTCTTATAATTACAAGTCATTATCAAGCTAATATCAATTCCCCTCTAAGGGGAGTTGATATCTAGTAATATAAGATTATACAGCTAGTATAAAACTATAATAAGCTAAGAACTTCATTTAATGAATTAAAAGTATTAGGTGTGATTTTACAAATTTTTTCCCAATCATGGTCTTGAACAGCAACACTATCCTTTAATGCAATTACATGAATATTCGCATTAACAACAGTAGTTATTGCATGAATTGCATCTTCAAAAACAACTGCATTTTCCAAAGGAACATTACACCTTCTAGCAGCTTCTTCAAATATAAAAGGACTCTGTTTAGAAGTATTAAGCTCCATGCAAGTAAGAATATCTGTAAAAAGTTCATATATTCCAAGCCGTTTGAGACATGCATCTACACAAGTTCTATCTGTTGCGGTTGCAAGTACAAAAGGAATATTTTTCTCTTTTAATTTTAATAATAATTCTTTTGCACCTTCTTTTAATTTCAGATTTGTTGAATAATACCTATAGATGATATCTTTTATATCTTTCATGATTTTTTCAACTGAATCAGAAATATTATTCTTTTCCTTTATATATTCACTAGCTTCCTTCAATGTCATGGATTTTATTGCATTCCATAGTGAAACATCTTCAGGAAGCTTTTTTTCTTCAAGGTAAATATCCCCTATATGCACCCACATAGGCATACTTTCCAAAATAGTGCCGTCCATATCAAAAATAGCACATTTCATCTTGTTTATGTCAAAGTCAAGCATAGTAACTAATCATAAAACAAAGTTAAGATACGGAGCAATAGATTTTGCTATACGAAGATGTCCATTACTATTCGGATGCAAAAAGTCTACTCCGTCTTTATCCCTGAAATATTCATGGAAAGAAGAACTCATAGGGAAAAGATTACTTTCTGCATTTAAGTCTATACAAGTAAATGCCCAGACATTTGCACATTCTTTTACAGCAGCTACATAATCATCTATAAAAAAGCCTGGTATATTTGAATAGCATTCTTCAGGCTGTATGTTGTCTTCGCTGAAAGAAGCAAAACCTCTATGTAAAGGTGTTAAAAGAAAAACTCTTGCATGAGAAAAGTTATCTTTTAAATATGCAGAAAGTATATTCAAACGTCCTTTGAAAGTATTTTCATAATAAAGGAACTCTCTTTTTCTCAAACAAACTTTTTTACCGTCTTTTACAACTTCAGCTTTTCCATAATTATACCAGTCTCCTATTGGAACTCCTGCATTAAAATCATTTGTTCCACCGAAAACCAATATATCATCATATTCAAAATTTTCTGCCCTTTCTTTTTCAAGAGCCTGTTCTGCCTCTGTAACAAAATAAGAGACCTGGGCTCCATTTAATGCAAAAGAATCTATTTTTACATCAAACATAGTTTCAAGATAATCAAAATAAAATTTATCTATTCCAAATTCTTTTCCTGTATTTTTATCGGATATAGAATCTCCTAATATCGCAATACGATACATATTTTTATCTCCCTTTTTAAGAGTTTATTTTTGTCATTATCGGCTAGAAAATAAAAAATAGCGAATAAAGAACTTTTGAAAAATACATGATTTATATAGTATATATATTCAATAAAATGTATAAATATGCTAATATCGATTCAATTTTCGAAATTCGGAGGATTTTTATGAAGAAAATAGCTGTTGCAGCTCTATCAATTGCTGCTTCATTAATGCTTTTCAGCTGTGGAGCTAAAAAGCAGGTTTCTATAACAAGTGCAAAAGATTTGGAGGGAAAAGCTGTTGGCTGCCAGGCAGGTACAACAGGAGAACTTTATCTTCAGGAAGAAGTAAAAGATGCAAAAGTAAAATCTTTTAAGACAGGAATTGATGCTGCCATGGCTCTCAAAAATGGAGCAATAGACGCAATAGTTCTTGATGAACTTCCTGCACTTGAAATTGTAAGAAGAAATCCTACTCTTACTATTGTAAATGATAAATTTGCAGAAGAAGAATATGCCGTTGCAGTAAAGAAGGGAAATACTGAACTTCTAAATTCTATAAATGCTGCAATTTCAAAAGCTAAATCTGATAATACATATCTTACTCTTATCAATTCTTTTATGCCTGTTGATGGAGTTATCAAAATTCCTGAAATTTCTGCAACTGCAACTGACAGTACTAAGTTAAGAATGGGTACAAATGCAGCATTTCCTCCTTTTGAATACATCGAAGGAAATGATATTGTAGGTTTCGATGCTTCAATGGGAACTTTGATTGCTAATGAATGTAATAAACAGCTTGAAATTGTAAATATGAACTTTGACAGCCTTATTGCTGCTTTACAGTCTAGTGCTGTTGACTTTGTTGCAGCTGGAATGACAGCTACAGATGAAAGAAGAAAAAATGTAGATTTCAGCGAACCTTATTATACTTCTAATCAGGTTATCATTATTCGTAACAACTAATAATTTCAAAATACTATTTTTTACAAGCGGGAACTGTTTTACAATGCAGTTTTCCCGCTATACAAAACGTGCTGCTTGATTTTGTATAAGAATAACAAGAGAGTTTACAATAAATTAGGAGGAAAGCCTCATCATGTGGCAGAGCTTTTACAATACTATAATTTATGGAGACAGATGGCTGCTGCTTCTGAAAGGACTTGGGACAACGCTTATTATTGCTATAGGTGCCATCATAATTGGAAGTATTTTGGGCTGTATATTCGCCCTTATGAAAATATCAAAAAATAAGAAATTAAAGGCTATAGCAAATATCTATACAACCTTGATTCGTGGTATTCCTATGTCTACCCAGCTTATGATCTGCTACTTTGTTATTTTTACCCCTATGGGAATATACAATGCAGTGCTTGTTTCTGTTCTTGCTTTCGGTATTAATTCTGGTGCCTATTGTACAGAGATTTTTAGAGCTGGTATTCAGGGCGTTGATATTGGTCAAATGGAAGCTGGTCGTTCATTAGGTCTTTCCTGGAGACAAACACTTACAAAGATTATTCTTCCACAGGCTTTTAAAACTATATTACCTACTTACACAAGTGAATTTATTACTCTTATAAAAGAAACTTCTGTAGCCGGCTTTATTTCTGTTGTCGACTTACAGAAAGCAGGAGATGATATAAGAAGTGCAACTTATAATGCATGGATTCCACTCCTTTCCTGTGCAATTATATATTTGTGTCTTACACTTGGACTTACAAAGTTATTTGCAATTTTAGAAAGAAGGATGGCAAAAAGTGACAGAAAATAGCATAACAAATATGATAGAAATTAGAAATCTCACAAAATCTTTTGCCGGTACAGTCATTCTCAACGACATAAGTGAAACTATAAAAAAAGGTGAGAAGATAGTAATAATAGGTCCTTCCGGAGCTGGAAAAAGTACATTTTTACGATGTATAAATCTTCTAGAAACTCCTGATTCAGGTCATATTATTTTTGAAAATACGGATATAACTGATAAAAAGACTAATCTAGATAAAGTAAGGCAAAAGATGAACATGGTATTCCAGCATTTTAATCTTTTTCCTCATCTTTCTGTTTTAGAGAATATCACTCTTGCTCCTGTTACATTGAAACTTCAGACAAAGGAAGAAGCAGAAGCTAATGCTATAAAACTGCTTGAAAAGATTGGTCTTTCAGATAAAAAAGACGTATACCCTTCAAGTCTTTCTGGTGGACAGAAGCAGAGAATCGCAATTATACGTTCCCTTGCAATGAAGCCTGATGTTATTCTTTTTGATGAACCTACCAGTGCATTAGACCCCGAAATGGTAGGAGAAGTACTTCAGCTCATGAAGGAGCTTGCAGAAGAAGGAATGACAATGATTGTTGTTACGCATGAGATGGGTTTTGCCCGTGAAGTTGCAACAAGGGTTTTCTTTATGGACGGCGGTAAGATTGCAGAACAAGGCTCTCCAGACGAGCTTTTCAGGAATCCAAAAAGTCCAAGACTACAACAGTTTTTGAAATCAGTTCTTTAAGCTGCTATCTTTCTTAATAAAATCCCGGGAGAGTCTTTCAAAGGTTTTTCCCGGGATTTTTTATTTTACTGCCAAGTTTATCCCTGTATCAGTAATATTGCACAATACGCAATATTAAAATGAAAATGTTTCACTTTACGCAACAGGATTTATGGTATATAAATATAAGCATAATTAAACAAATTACAGGGAGATTAAAGATGGGTAACAATTATTTCAATTCTATTCCTTGGCGTGAAGCTAGATTGCAGCTTGGACATTGTCGTTCAATGGCTAAAGAAGAATTCGCTGATGGCGTAAATGCTCTTAAAGGAAAAAAGATTGTAATTGTAGGCTGTGGAGCACAGGGATTAAATCAGGGTTTATGTCTCCGTGCATCTGGTTTGGATGTAAGCTATGCACTCCGCGAAAGTGCAATTACAGAAAAAAGACAGAGCTGGAAGAATGCTACAGAAAATGGCTTCAAAGTTGGTACATACGATGAGCTTATTCCTACAGCAGACCTTGTTGGTAACCTTACTCCAGATAAGCAGCATACTCCTGTAATCACTGAAGTTATGAAGAGAATGAAGCAGGGCTCTGCTCTTTGGTATAGCCACGGTTTCAATATGATAGAAGAAGGTATGCAGATTCGTAAGGACATCACAGTTGTAATGTGTGCTCCAAAGGGACCTGGTACAGAAGTTTGGCATGAATTTGAGCGTGGATTTGGAGTTCCAGACCTTATCGCTGTTCACCCTGTAAATGACCCAGAAGGAAAAGGCTGGGCTTATGCAAAGGCTTTAGCTGTTGGAATGGGAGGAGCAAAGGCTGGTGTCCTCGAATCTTCATTTGTTGCAGAAGTAAAATCTGACTTAATGGGAGAGCAGACAATTCTTTGTGGTATGCTCCAGGCAGGAACAATTCTTTGTTTCGACAAGATGGTTTCAGAAGGTATTGCTCCTGAATATGCTACAAAACTTTTGATGCACGGCTGGAATGTAATTTCAGAAGCATTGAAATGGGGTGGAATCACAAATATGATGGATCGCCTTTCTAACCCTGCAAAAATCAAGGCTAATGAGCTTTCTAAACAGCTCAAGAAAGAACTTGCTCCTTTGTACCAGAAGCATATGGACGATATCATTTCTGGAAAGTTCTCTTCAACAATGATGCAAGACTGGGCTAATAAAGACCACGACCTTCTCACATGGCGTGAAGAAACAGGAAAGCTTGCATTTGAATCTACTGCAGAATCTACAGAAGAAATCTCTGAACAGGAATATTTCGACAAGGGAATCTTACTTGTAGCAATGGTAAAGGCTGGCTGTGAATTAGCATTTGAAACAATGGTAGATGCAGGTATCAAGGAAGAAAGTGCATATTATGAATCATTGCATGAAGTTCCTCTTATTGCAAACCTTATCGACCGCAAGCGTCTTTATGAAATGAACCGTGTTATTTCAGATACTGCAGAATATGGCTGCTACCTTTTCTCTAATGCTGCTGTACCACTTCTCAAGGATTTTATGTCAAAAATCCACACAGACGTTATCGGAAAGGGCTTAGATTTAGCATCAACAGCTGTTCCAAATACTCAGCTTGTAGCAGCTAATGCTGAAATCCGTAATCACCCAATAGAAGTTGTTGGCCGTAAGCTTCGTGCATACATGACAGCAATGAAACCTATTGATGCTACAAAATAAATTGCATAATAATTAAAAATACTTCTTAGTGAAACTTGTATAAAAGACAGTCTCTTAAGTTTTAAGAGACTGTCTTTTATTTTATAATTAAAAATCTTTTTCCCTGATACTTTGGTAAAAATCGTTTTATCTGTCCGTTTTCAAAATGTATTTCTATTACCC
>JAILNT010000318.1 GCA_024691265.1 Treponema sp.
CGGCGCGGTTAAATTCTTTAATCAAAATACTTAATTATAAGTACGAGAAAAAAGGCTATGATAGGATTTCCGTTGGTATAGGCATAGATTATGGTCGCGCCCTTATGGTAAAAGCAGGATATTCTGGAAGTGGATTGAATGATGTTATTTGGATGGGAGATGTCGTTAATCAGGCATGTCATCTTTCAAATAGAGCTAATCGTAAAGGAAGAAAAGTAATATTAATGGGTAATGTCCTACATCAAAATTTATGCACGAAAAATCAAGATTTATGTAGCAAATACTATGATGCTGATGATAATAAGTATAACTATGAAGCAGATGTTATAAACACAGCTATGAATAAGTGGTATAAAGAACATTGCAAATAAACACTTTGTGGGGGATCTAATGAAAAAATATCCGGTAATAACACTATGTGGTAGCACACGTTTTAAAAATGAATTTATGGAAGCGAAGAAAAGGCTTTACTTTGGAGGATAACATTGTTATCAGTGTTGGCCTCTTTGGGCATTCTGGTGATTCTGAAGTTTGGGAGAACATGGATGAAGTAACCCTTACCAAGACTAAGGAAATGCTTGATGATATGCACAAGCGCAAGATAGATATGGCTGATTCAATTTATGTTATCAATGTTGGTGGTTATATTGGAGATAGTACAAAATCAGAAATTGATTATGCTAAATCCCATGGCAAAGAGGTTTATTACTTAGAAAAAATCTAATTACATAGAGGCGAATATGGGATCAAAAGTAACGATTGGCGTTAATGATTTAGCGTCAAAATTCCCTGATATTGCAAAAGAATGGCATCCAGCTAAAAATGTTGAAATGAAACCTACAGATATTTCTTACGGATCTGAGAAGCGTGTTTGGTGGTTGTGTCCAGAAGGACATGATTATGATATGCCTGTTGTAAAAAGAACTCTTCGTGGCTTTAATTGTCCAATATGCTCTGGTCATAGAACTGTAGCTGGTATAAATGATTTTGCTACTTTATATCCAGATATAGCAAAGGAATGGCATCCTACTAAGAATGGTAATAAGACTCCAGATATGTTTTCAGCGAACAATGGTTTTCGTGCTTGGTGGTTATGTAAGTATGGGCATGAATGGGATGCGACAATTCATGATAGAGCAAGTGGTACAGGATGTCCTTTTTGTAAAAATAGATATTCGACTTCCTTTCCAGAGCAGACTTTATTTTATTATATTAAGCAGCTTTGTCCTGATGCACTAAATCGCTATAAGGATTTATTTGATAACAACATGGAATTTGATATTTATATTCCATCAAGAAAAGTAGCGATTGAGTTTGATGGGGGATATTGGCATAACTCAGAAGATATTCATAAAAAAGAAACGTATAAATACTCTGTATGTCAGAGGAATGGAATATATCTCATAAGGATAAAAGAAGAAAATGATACAGAGTGGAGCGATGTAGCTAATCTGGTTTATTATCTTCGCAAGAAGGATAACAAACAACTTCAGAACATTATACAAGGGATAATAGACTCATTAGATCCAGAATCAGCTCCACTAACAAGGAAAAATTATTTTAAATATCATAGTGATTTGATTGTCGACTTAGAACGAGATAGAAAGATAATACTTGAGTATTTGAAACAAATTCCGGATTCAATTGCTGAAAAGAGACCAGATCTCGTAAAAGAATGGCATCCAATTAAGAATGGAAATCTCACTCCAGATTTATTTGGTGTTAATTCAAATGAACGAGTTTGGTGGCAATGCCTTGAATGTGGTCACGAATGGGCTACAACGATTATTCATAGGGCAGGGAAATGTAATAGTGGGTGTCCTGAATGTGCAAAAATAAAACGGGGAAAACAATCTTCAAAAAATAAAGCCGTTGAAAGAGGCTCATTAGCAGAGAGACATCCAGAATTATTAAAGCAATGGTCGTACGATAAAAATGTAGTTAATCCTACGGAGATTACTTTAAACTACAATAAAAAAGTCTGGTGGAAGTGTGATACTTGCGAATATGAGTGGCAAGCATATCAAAATAATAGAAATAGAGGAAGTGGCTGCCCATGTTGTAGTGGCCGTGTGCCTAAGATAGGGGAGAACGATTTAAAAACTATAAATCCAGAATTAGCAAGTGAATGGGATTACTCTAAAAATGTTGAAGGTCCTGAGCAGTATCTACCTAATAGTGGGAAAAAGGTTTGGTGGAAATGTAAAGATTGTGGCAATGGATGGGAAGCGATAATTAAAAATAGAAATAAAGGGGCTGGTTGCCCAATATGCAGGAAGAAACTAAGCTTAAATTGAACTTATCTATTAATACGAATTTAAATGGAGATAATTTATGGTTAGTATCTATGATGTTGTATGGCAGAAATGCAATTTTAAGAAGGCTGGATCTAGCATAGTTAACAAGTTTGAAGTGTCTTCAGATAAAAGGCTTAATAGAATTAGTCCTTCTCATCGCGTTGGAGAGTGTTTTATAGAAGTTGCTTTAAGATTACTATTTCTAAGTAGGAATAAAATTGACGAAGCATTTTCTATGATTATGCCTTCAGAAAATACAAATGACATGCAAATTGTTTTGAAAAAATCATCCAAAGTAACTGATTATGAAATGATGCAAATTGTTTGCAAATATGGATACTATATTTCCTCAGTTCACAGAGATGTTTTGGACTATAATTTTTATTTAGAAGATATTGATAAAACAAATTTTAGAAAAATCTCTGAAAGTATTAATCTATGTATTTCCCAGTTAAAAATATTTGAAAAAATAGTTGGTTCACAAATTGAAGAAATATGTAATTATAATGAAGCATATAATGACATTGTATCTAGTAGTTTTACAAAATTTCCAGTAGTTCTATGTGGAGATACACTGTGCGTATTGACTAGTAGATTTGCGAGTAAGTGGGAAGCAGTTACAGTACTTATGTCATATGTTTTAGGTATGCATACAAACAATCTAAAGTACAAAGAAATAAAAATGCTTTGTATTTTCTGTGTTACACGAGGAGAAATACTTTTTCTTCCAGTAAAGAAAATATCTCTTATTACATTAAAAAATATAAGCACTAATTATATTGGTTATGAAAGCGATGGTACAAATGATTGGCAGAGATATAGCGGAACAAATGCTTCTGTTTATACAGAAATTCTTGATTATAATCGTGATAAATTATCTCCAGAAATAATAAGAAAATTTCATAATAAGAAAAAAAGTGATGATTATAAACAACTAGAAATGAAGCTTGATAATACATTAGATGATAGTATTAAAAGCTTGTCAATATTAGATACTACCATTCAGGCATTTGCACCTGGAAGGAATTTTGGATTATTAGATTTTAATGTGTACTATATCAGCGACATTCATCTAGAACATCATATTAAAGAAGAGTTTTTTGAATCAGAAGAAATGCTAGGACAGGCAATACAAGATATTGTTCATAACATTTTTTCGAAGGATTTATTAAAGCAGATTAAAGAAGCACAAAATGATTATTTCATTTTGTTTTTGGGCGACACTGCAAATACCATTAGTTTATCTAAAAGATTTTATGCTGAATTTATTAGCCAATTACACAAAATGTCGAAGGATAGTAAAACAGGAAAGGTATATGCAGTTGTAGGTAATCATGAACTTTCAGAATTTGATACTTTAAATGAGGGATTAAAGGAATACGAAAACATGTTCCAAATGCTAGGTATCACATTACTGAATAATGATTATGAGGTTATATCTATTGGTAACCATGCGAGTAACATTGCTGTTTGTGGTGGAGTTGGTTTTGCTCAATATAATGAAAAATATAATTCATTAACGCAAGTAGGACCAAGTGATATGGACAGAAAGCGCGATGAAGAAGAAGGTAGGCTACTTGCCAATGCTCAAAAAAGAGCATTAGAAGATCCTTCTGTATTTGGTCATCCTGTTATAATTGCGTCGCATTATCCAGTTAATGATTGGTTAATAGAAAAAGAACTAAGTTCTCGATGCATATACTTTAATGGGCATAATCATAATAATACTCGGATTGTTAGTGAATCACGGAATATTTATGCGGATAATCAAGTTGGTTATAAGAGAAGTAAAATAAAATTTAAAACAGTCAAGTTTGGACCAATCTATAATCCTTATGCTGATTGTAATGATGGCTGTTATGAAGTTAGTTTGAATTCGTATGAACAATTTTGTGAGTTTTGCGATGATCCTATTGATGGAACTTATTTTTTGAAGCAGAAGTTGGAAAAAAATGATGCACATTTCTTTATGCTAAAACTATCTGGATATTATGCTTTTTTTATCATTGATGATAAATCTTCTGCGATTTGTAGAGGTGGTAAGTATACTGTTTTACCTAAAAAAAATGATATTTACTATTACTATAACAATTTTGGAAAAATCCTTTCTGGATATTTATATTTTTTATCTCCTTTAAGAAAATTTGAAGAGATATTATCTGAGGAAATTAAAAGCATAGGTCTTAGTGGAAGAATTCATGGAAATATTATAGATGTTGATTTTTTTAATCATATAATGATTAACCCTCTTGATGGCAAAATCACTCTTTACTATTCTCCAGAATTTGGAGTAGTTAAAGAGTATTCAACTTTTAATGAAATGTTGGCATCAATGCAGAATGAAAAGATATCATTATATAAAAATGCTCTAGTTGATTATGATAAAAAGAAGCAAATCAATGAAATTACACTATTATGTAAAATAGGAAATACTGAAGTGTATAATGATTTTATCTAGGTAAATACAGATAAAAACAGTACTTATGGAATATCTAATGAAATGAAAAATCTTGAAAGGATATTTACTAGTCACGTATTGCGAGAATGGGATGAACAGATAGTATCGTATTCTAAAAGACTTATTCATAAGCTAAATGTGTACTAGCATGTCTGTTATTATATAAATAAATAATATTCCGTTATATAATCCGACAATAACCAGTGATAAAATTACAATGGAAATGTATTATGTTCTTAAGGTGGAGATAGTAAGCTGCACTGAACCAAAGATTGGTTGTAATAATAGTGATTTGAATGGCGTGAATGGAAATGATACTTTCAGTCCGCATTCACCTAAGGTTGTAACTGAGAAATGGCCGGAAGAGATTAGATCATAAGTTTACGGAGGGTTAATAATGAAACAAGGATTACTTGATGAGATTATTGAGAACTATTATCAGAAATGTGTGGGACTTCCTACGGGAAAACCAATTGTAAGGCAAAATCAAAAGAATGATGCATTTGAAATCGTTGTTCTTGAAACGTTATATGGAGAAGAAAAAGGAATTGATATTGAAAAAATGTCTCATTCCGATATTCCATCATTAGCAAAATATATTGTGGCGCCACCAGATGATGGGATTGATATTGTGATTGAGCATGAAAATGTTGATGAAAATACATATGATTTTATTCAAGTTAAAAATACGGAATTATCACAGTCTGAGATAAAGCAGGCTTTAAGTTACATGGAAAAAACTATTTCTACCTACATGAAGAAACCGCAGGATCTTAATGATAATTTAAAAGTAATCTTGTCAGAAACATCACTTAGTTCTTCGGACAAATCAAACTGTAGGTACATTGTTGTTCATAGAGGTGTAGATAATTATTTTAAGGGACAGAAAGAGGGCGTAGAGCAGGTTATTACGGGAACGGAATTGGAAGTGATTCGCAATAGTTCATTACAAATGGTTCCAAAAGTTGCACAAGAAAGCTTTGGCGCTGATTCGTTTAATAATTTTAATTTATATGAAGAATCTCAAAATGAGCCAGCTATTGTTCTGAATTTGTGTGGCTATGATTTGGCTGAGTTAGCCATAAAATACACAAATACATCATTGGGAAGAAATATTTTGTTTGGACAAAATTTGCGAGAGGCACTTGGTAAGTCTAAAACTTTTGAAGGCATGGCTAAAACGATACGAGAAGAACCGGAAAAGTTTTAGACTTACCAAGTGCCTCTCGCAAATTTTGTCCAAACAAAATATTTCTTCCCAATGATGTATTTGTGTATTTTATGGCTAACTCAGCCA
>JAILNT010000319.1 GCA_024691265.1 Treponema sp.
TGATAAATACAAGCTTTTATCTATAGGTTTTGATTATGGAAATCCTTTCCAATCTTCTACATATTTTTTCATACAGCCTCGTTTCTATTTTGCTGACAAAAATAATTCAGAGATTCAAAGCTATGGCTATTCAAGGAATAATACTGTTGAAGAATATGCTCTTACAGGTATTGCTTTTGATAATTATCTAAAGTGTAAAATTACTGATACAGTTCTTTTTCAAGTAAGATTACCTTTTGTTCTTCGCATGAGTGATAATAAGGACACAGACCCTTCTTATTTACTTTATGATATTGAAGTTGATTATAATATGGGTAATAAAACTCCGTATGTTGAAATAAATAACTGTAACCGCATATATGCACCTCTTATGTTTGGTGATGAAGACGGATACAAGCTACAGGATAGTTTTATAATGGATATTCGTCCAGGTTGCAAGTTTAATTTTGATAATGTTGAATTAAATGTTGGAGTTGATTTATATTTTGGACAAGGACTTGAAAATAGTGCTGCATATACTGTACCTAATAGTAGCGTAACAAAGTTTGGCTTCCAAATCCCATTTGGCGTAAATATCAGTTTATAAAATTGTCATATAGACAAAAAAATGGGGAATGCCTATTAATTTTATTGTACACTCCCCATTTTTTTATAAATTTTATGATTACTTACTAAATCTCTAATTTTTCTACTTCCTGTACTTCTACATTTTCCATTTCTTTACTTCGTTCTATGTATTCTTTATATTTTTCAGGATTTACACGGAAAGCTATAATTGATACATGGTTAGAATCATCATCATAAGCTTTTTCCATTGCATGACGAGCTTCTTTTACAAGAACTTCTGCATCAATATCTCTAGAAGCTTTTGATGAAATTCCTATAATAACTCTATTGTCCTTTTCATAATTAGTAAGACTTTCTACTACCTTTTTACTTACATAACCTGCAAATTCCAGAGCTTTTTCTATATCAGCTTCTTGTAAGATGATTGTATAGGCGTCATCACTTGCATCGTCTTCAAATAATAAGTCTTTATCTTTGAATATTTCTATGAGTCTATTACAAATATCTTCTGTAACATATTCTATTCTGTCAAGCATGTTTATCTTCAAGTACATTAGTGAAACTTCTGTATTTGAAGCTTTTGATTTTTCTAATATGCTATTTAGGCTTGGAACAAGATATTTAGGCCAGCAAAACTTTGTAAGAGGAGAATATTTTCCTACTTGATTTACTTTTTCATTTATTTCTTTATCAAGAATATTTTCTTCATCTGCATCATTATTGCTAGAATCATCAAATTCTTCAGCATCAATATTGCTTTCTGAATCTTTATCTTCATCATCATCTTCTATTCCAATATTAGGTAAAATAGTCTTTTCTGTTATTATCGAAACAGGCTTGAAGTCTTTTACATCAGCATCAGTAACTTCTTCTTTTTCTTCAACTATTTCATCTACAGTTTCTTTATCTTCTTGTACATCTGCAAATGACTCTTTTTCAGCTTCTATATCAGTATTACTTGTGTCTTCTGAAATTATTTCAGATTGATTTTCTTGAATTTTATCTTCTTCTTCTTCTAATTTTTCATCTGCAATATTTTCATCTAGTTTATCTAAATCGTTTTTTGTATCAATTACATCTGAAATTTCTTTAGAATCTTTTACATTCTCGTTAAAAGCTGGTACAAAATTACTTTCAGAGTCGTATTCACTACCATATTTTTCTTCATCCTTTTTTGCAATATCCATGTATATAAGAAAAACAACTGTACATAAAGTTGCTGCAAGAACAACAATAAATGCTATTTTTGCGTATTTATATATTGATTGTGGTTTTAATACATATAAAGCTACATTTAGAACAATATCATCACTGTCACTGGTTGCAATAACAGTAGTAAATGGGTGAATAAAAGGTGTTGCAGTTTTTATTGGCTTGTAATCTGCCGGCCATGAAAATATTACTAAATCACCACGTACAATCTGCACTCCTGCAACGTCAGATGTATGTCCAATACTATTTGTTAAAGCTGTGTTAAAATCGCTTGTACCCGGAATCATAGTATTACATTCTTCTATTGCAGCTTTTGCAATATTTGTAAATCTTGTATCTACATGTCTGGATACTGTTTTATATTCTGAAAGAAGGGAAAAACCAAAAAATATTACTGCTGCAGCGTATAAAAAGATAACTATTGCTGCAAATATATTCAAACTTTTCTTTTGTTCCATGATTTATAAAGTATACCGTACTGCATGTGAGTATGCAAGTTTCACTAAATCGAAAAATTCTTGGTTTTTATGCTTTAACCTTAAACTTGCTATAGCTGGTAAGTAAGCATAGAGTACATTTATATGCTTTTCAAAGTCTCTATCTTTAAGTAAAAGCTTGCTTTCATCTTTCAATTTTTCTATAAAATCTGTAAAAGGAAATGAAAAGTATTTTTTATCAAATTTATTTACTGTGTTTTCGTTTTCAATTATATCACCCTTTACAATTAATCGATTATTTTGTAAATAAATATCTAATGTCTGTTTATAGCCTTGCAGAATTTTTGTTGTAAATATATTTTCGCTCTGACTTAAACAAATTAAATCTGTTCTGTACATAAGGGCATCAAATTGAGTTTCTGAAGTATTTAATCGATAAGAATTATTGTTGTAAATACTATCAAGATAAGTTCCTTTTGCGTAAGCCTTGCCTCTTGAATAGGCAAAATCTGCCGCAAAAACTTGTATCTTATTGAAACCTGCTTTTCTGGCAAAATCTATAGCTGCTATTGTTACAGTTCCAGCACCACTTTCAAGCTTTTCATAATTTGAATAGCTGTTGGCAAATATTGAAAGGGGATTTGCATTTGTTGTGAAAATGATATCAGCTTTGTTTTTATAAGCCTGTTTTACCGCAATAGAGGAGGCACTTAAATCAAAAATACATAACGGAGCTTTTTTAGGAAAATGCATAAAATGTCTGCATGAAACAGATTGCCCGTCTATAGAAACAACAGCATCACAGTCAATATTATTAACTGTTAAAACCGTAAAAGCTGTATCGGTAGCGATTATAAAATAATCGTTTCTATTTTCTTTCAATATTTTTATAGATTTATCTAAAGAAGGACCTGCCGCAATTATTGCAGCAATTTTTTTATTTGTATTTATATTCCAGCTTGCAGATAATTCATGCTTTGAGGCAAATAGAAGATTTTGCAATATATTCCTTTGCCATAAAAGACCAAAATGAGCTTGTACTGAATAATCTGCGGAAATATTTTTTAATGTTGAATCTATAACCGCTTTTATTTTAGCTTCGGAAGCAGGAAAAGCCTGAGCCCATGCTCTTTGAGATAAAATAGATATATCTCCATATAAAGAAGGAATATAAGAATTAAGTAAAGTTACTCCAATTGTTTTTAAGCTAGCAAATATTACATT
>JAILNT010000076.1 GCA_024691265.1 Treponema sp.
GTAAACCAATTCACTTTTTTGAGAATTAGCTTTCGAAGTAACCTTCACAGCAGAAAAAGAACAAGGATTTCCTATTATAATACGTTGTGACTGTCTTCTTTGAAGCTGCTTAATATCATTAGTGTGGGATATAAGCATTTCAGTAGAACCGTCAGCTGCAAGCTGATATCTTATTACTCTCGTATTTAAAAGATATGTTATGCCGTTTTTAGCTGTAAAAGTAAATGCAACGCGAGAAAGTGCATCAGGTTTATTCTTTCCATTTGCAATATTAAGTGGCAATGCAATAGATATACTGTCTATTCTATTTTCAGAAACAGTTGCAGAACAATGCACTCCAGCTTTATCAGCGAACTGAATAACCTGCCCTACTGCAATATTCTTTGTAGATGTAACAACAAAATCTTTACGATAAAAGCGTTCCATCTTTTCTTTCAAAGTAAAAAGAACTGCGATATGCTTGGCACGCTTTCCAGATTTCGACAATTCATTATAGATTTCCTTAAACAAAGAATCAAAATCATCTGCATTCTGAACCGCATAAATTATGTTAACATTATTATGTGTACGACATATATCTATTAACAATTCTCTTTCATCTTTTGTAAGACTCGCATCTTTTGTTATAGTGCGGATATCTTTTATAGATGTCGGCTTCTTTTTCTGAGCTTCAATCCATTCTTTCGTAAGATGCTTTTTCTGCATCGAATGAACAATTACATATATACCGGCTAAGATAGCAAGAATTATCGCACCGATTATAAATACTATTATAAATTCTCCACTTTGTCTTGCTCCTAAAGGCGAGCCAGGGTCATAATTCATTTAATATCTCCAGTTGCAGTACATGTAGATGCGATAGCTCTCATACGAGGACTTATTTCATATTCAGCTAAATCACCGGTTGTCACAGTATCCTTGTCTTTAAGAGCATTCTCAAAATCAGCAAGAATAGGTGAAAAATCGGCAAAAAAATCTTTTACACTCATACCATCAATAGTCATTTTACCATACTTTTCGGGAAATAAGTTAGAAAGATTTACAATATGACAAAATCTATCTATTTCATCAGCAACATTTCTTATTATAACACCCACTTCGCTATCTTTTCCAGATTGAAGTTCAACAGGAACCTGTTCAAGCTTATCAGCTGCATCAGAAAATTTAGAAGCTAAATCTATAAAAGAAGCCTGAATTTCATTCTCACTAACAACTGAAAGTTTAATATTATTAATTCCCTCTAAACTCATTGCAAAAACACTATCCATATCTTCAGGCTTTACAACAGTATCATTTATAACAATATTAACAGTAGTTGCATTATTAGCAGCAAATTCTTTTTCTAAAGAAGAAAGAACATCTCCAACAGTTTTTTCACTTTCAAGCGTTATATCTATCTTTTCACCATTTATAAAAAGCTCCATTATTTTCTCCATTCCTTATTATATTGTTTTCAGACCAAGCTTTCCATTTTTATAAAACTATTAATTATTATTTCGGTTAAATGAATTAGAAATTGAATCAGATTGAGATTGAAGACTGTTTAAAGTTCCTTCCATCTGAGAATATTTCTGCTTAAGTTCAGATTCTTTAGATGCAAGCTGAGCTTCCAATGAACTGATTTTCTTTTTAGAGCTTTCAATTCTACTTTCAAGAGTCTTTGTTCTGCTAGCAATAAGACCACCTGTTTGAACCCATGCTCCAAGCTGTTTATCAATAAGATATCCAATCCCAGAATCTATTATCAAATCTCCATCACTATCATAACCAAAAAGATTCTTTATACTATCAAGATTATTTTCGATACTACTATCAAGCTTCTTCTCATCTACTTCAAGATAACCTCTCATCTGGCTTGCATTATAGCTTCCTGAACTACCAGAAGCATTTGTAGAAATACCAATTTGAGAAAGCATTGTTATTTCAGCATCATCACTATAGCGATAACTACCTGAAACAGCCTGTTGCAAAGCAGATTTTCCACTTGTAAGAGCATAATCTGACTGAAATATACCAAGCTTCTTAGTCTCTGCTTCTTTTTCATCAGCAGTAAGATATTCTAGCTCAGCAATAAGTTCAGGTTTATTTTGAGAAACAATATTCATTTCTGCAATTGCCTGATTATATTTACCAATAAAAGTAATTAAAGTATCTTTTGCAGATTCCGTATCAGGCTTTACAGTAATCGTAGCAGTTTTTTCTGTTTTATCTGCAATATGCAAAGTTATATGAGGAACTACATCATCTATATCATTTGTAGGACGTGAAATCATAATTCCTTCATATTTAAAAAGAGCATCAGAAGCTCTGTCTATAGCATGAGCAGGTTCATAAGCCAATTCTACAGACTTATCGATAGCCGTAGGACTTGTCATTGTAACAGTTTTCCCAGTATTTCTATTTCGAATTACAAGAGAAACAGCGTCAGGATAGTCTTTAGTAGAAATAGTAATTTCTCTTTCCCCATTCTGACCATTTTTCGGAAATTTTGATAAATCAAGAGGAATTTCACTTCCATCAGCATTCTTTACAAAAACAACAGAATCATCTTCTATTACAACAGGTTTCTGTTCTGTTACTTCACTTTCCGCCTCTGCAACAATTTCTTCGTCATTTTCCATCTTGTACAAAGCTGGATTTGTCAAACTATTGTGAATAGTAACACCCTTAAATGTTATATCTCCTGCTGGCGGGATATCAGGCTCTGTAAATGTTGCAGGTTCATCTGCTTCATCAGGATTTTTTTCCGCTTTTGCCTCATTATCAGAAGGGATATCTTTTATATTACCCTCTGTATTTGCAGGATTTTCTTTAACAGTTTCCTTATTATCAGAAATATTACTATCATCTTCTTTTATATCAAGATAAAAAGTTACTTCTGTATTATTTGAATCTTTATCTTCAGATTTAGGAATTGCAACCTCAAAGCCAGCTCTAGGAGGAACTGTAATAAAGCCCTCTTCTTCCTTTACATCTTCAAGAGATATTTCTTTTACTCCCTGTTCAAGCTGCTCATTATCTGTCACAGACTTAAATTCACTTGTTGAAGTTGCAAAAGTAACAATCTCAGGTCCAGACTCCTTTAGCATTCCTGTATCGAAAGCATACTGTAGAGCATCGTCTTTAAAAACAAGTCTGTTATCTTTTCCAGTTTGTAAAGATTCAAGAAGTAATGCCTGAGTATCAGAACTTACATTTACAAGAGAAGCCTTTATATTTTTTCCACCACGCTTATTTAATGAAGTTACAAAATCAGAAAGTTTTCCACCCTTCCAATTCATGCGGACAGTTTTTTCACCTACAACATAGGTATAAGTTCCGGCTGGCACTGTAGCTTTTTTATCAGTTTCTTCTGAAAGAAATCTATCTGCCTTAGCCGGATTCATAACATCAACTTTAAAAGAATTAAAGGAAGCTTCCCTGCCGGCTTCTGCCGTAATTGCATTTTCTTCTGTAGAAGAAGCTATCTTGTTATTAAAAGGATTTTCAAAAGAATATAAAGTTTTTGCACTAGAACGCAAATCGCTTAATTTTTGATTTACATCACGCCAAGCAGCCTGTTGTGTCTGATAAGATTCAAGAGTGGCTTGTTCCCTTGTTAAAGGAATACGTTCCACTTTCATAAGGCCCTCTACGGTTTCATTGGTCCTATATTTATTACTAACACCTGGTATGCTGATATCGGCCATATAATTCCGTCCCCGCCTTATTTATTCTGCAGTGTATTATATAACATCAAGCATTATTTTTTAAGTCTGTCTATACGTTTTTTATATATTTATTTTCAACAGAAAAAAAATATTGCAAAATATAAGAACACACTGCAAAAAAAGATATTTTATACTGTTTTATCAAATATCAGTCCAAGAGCTTTTTCAACCCTTGTCTGAATTTTCTGAGAATCTGTAGAAGGTATCTCTTTTATTACTTTATCGGTTTTTGGATCTACAATTTCAACTATTAAGCCAAATTCTTTATCAACACTAAATTGAAATTTTCGTCCCATAATATTAGCGGAAACTTCTTGAGCAATTCTCGCCTGTTCATTGCTCTTAGCCATATTTTGAGCAAGAGTTTGAACTACCTCAGCAGAGTCTCTGACCAAAGGTTTTACAGTTACTACATCAGTTTGTTTTGAAGAAGTACTGTTTGAAGTTTTTGAAGATAATCTGCGTTTGGAGTTGTCTGCATTACTTGATGAAATACGACCGTATTCATTAATTGTATTCATATGAGAACTTCCTCCTAAAAAAAATAAACAGAAAGGGGGCGCACCCCATCTGTTTATCGTCACTTTTGGCTAAAAAGATAACATCCAGAAATCTTTTTAGCCTGATTATTTCACTAGCGGAGCAATGAAAGAACGTTCTGAGACTGAGTATTTGCCTGTGCAAGCATTGCTGTTCCAGACTGTGTGAGAATCTGGTTCTTTGTGTACTCAACCATCTCAGATGCCATATCAGTATCACGGACACGAGATTCAGCTGACTGAAGGTTCTCTGCAGCAATTCCAAGACCCTTTGAAGCAACTTCAAAGCGGTTCTGATATGCGCCCAAATCAGCACGCTGCTTATTGATTGATTTCAAAGCTTCATCGATAGTTCCGATTGCTGTATTTGCACTTTCTGGAGTAGATACTGACAAAGGAGTACCAGTTCCCTGTGAGTCTCTCAAACCAAGAGCAGAAGCTGTCATTGTTCCAATATAAAGTGTTACATTCTGATCCATATTGGCACCAACATGCAACTGCATTACTCTACCTGATGTAGAATCCTGTGCAAAAGCACCTGTCAACATATTCATTCCATTGAACTGAGCCTGGCTAGCTACGCGGTCAACTTCAGCAACAAGCTGAGAAACCTCAACCTGAATCTGCATACGATCTTCATCTGAATAAATACCGTTAGCAGACTGAACAGAAAGTTCACGAACACGCTGGAGAATGTCTGTTGTCTCCTGCAAGTATCCTTCTGTTGTCTGGATAAAAGAAATACCATTCTGAACGTTTCTATTTGCCTGATTTAATCCACGAATCTGGCTACGCATCTTTTCAGATACTGCAAGACCAGATGCATCATCTCCAGCACGATTGATTTTCTCGCCAGAGCTGAGCTTTTCCATATTTCCTGAGAGTTCGTTGTTTGAAAGTCCAAGAGTGCGGTTTGCAAACATTGAACTCATGTTGTGGTTAATAATCATAATAAATGCCCTCCATGTTCTATACATAAATCTTCTTGATTTACGCCTGTCTGTGCGGGCAGAATATCGGTTTTTGCGCCCCCGATTCTGTTTATCCTTTACAGCAGGAATAGTCCGTCATATTATTTAGCTTTTTTTAATGACAAACCGTTCATACTGTCACAAAACAGAAAAAAAGAAGATACATGGAATGCACTTGTTTTCAAAGAACTCATAATACAAATTAACAAATTAAGCTGTATTACAGTTCAAAGTATACACCGATATATAAAATTTGAAAAGTAGAAAAGATAAAAAAAATGCTAAAGTTTTTGAAATATTAAAAAAAATAATAAAAAAAGGCACAAAAACAGTCAGCAACACGGCCCAAAAATGAATTCAAGCCGGTTACTGACTATTAGTACACTACTATCTCAAGAGAGAAAGTACGTTCTGAGACTGTGAGTTAGCCTGTGCAAGCATAGCTGTTCCAGCCTGAGAAAGAATCTGATCTCTTGTGAAGTCTACCATCTGGCTTGCCATATCTGTATCGCGGATACGAGATTCAGCAGCCTGTAAGTTTTCACTTGAAACGCCCAAGCCCTTTACAGCATGTTCGAGGCGGTTCTGATATCCACCAAGGTCTGCACGCTGCTTGTTAATCTTCTTGAGAGCCTCATCGAGTGTACCGATTGCGCGGTTGGCATCTTCTGGTGTTGTCAAAGCAATAATCTGTTCTGATCCAGCATCGCGAACTCCGAGAGCTGTAGCAGTCATTGTTCCAATATACACCTGTACACGCTGATCCATGTTTGCTCCGATGTGGAACCACATTGATGCTGTAACAGAGTTTTCGCCAGAGGACTGTGCGAAACGTCCGGTCAGCATATTCATGCCGTTAAACTGGGCCTGAGATGCAATGCGGTCAACTTCAGCAACGAGCTGAGAAACCTCAACCTGAATCTGCATACGATCTTCGTCAGTATAGATACCGTTTGATGACTGAACTGCCAATTCACGAACACGCTGAACGATATCAGTTGTTTCCTGAAGATATCCTTCTGTTGTCTGGATAAAGCTGATTCCGTTTTCTGCGTTTTCTGCAGCCTGGTTCAAGCCGCGGATCTGGCTGCGCATCTTTTCAGATACTGCGAGTCCTGAAGCATCGTCGCCTGAACGATTGATTTTCTCACCAGATGTGAGTTTTTCCATATCCTTCTGTACTGAGCCGTTTGTAACGCCAAGAGTACGATTTGAGAACATAGCTGACATGTTGTGGTTGATGACCATAGTTTTTTCCTCCGTGGAATATATACAAGCAAAATCCTTTTTGCCTGTTTGTGAAAGATTACTGCATATTACAAGGCTACACCGTAATCTTTTACATCGAAGATTTGAAAATGATTCTTCAACGAAGTCACATATTCATAATCTTTCATTAATAAATATCGGTGACGGTATTCATATTCTTTAACCGTTTTTTTTTATTTTTATTTGATATTTTTTATATGCTGCAACGACTGATATAAAGCCCTTGCAGCCTTTCCTCTGTGAGATATTTCATCTTTTTGACTATCTGTAAGTTCTGCAACAGTTTTACCAAATTTTGGAATAATAACAAGAGGATCATAACCAAATCCACCATTACCCGCAGCATCTTTTATATTAGCAACCAGTAAACCTTCCATAGTTTCCTGAGCACAATAAAATCTATCTTTTCCAAAATAGCAAACAAGAGAACATACATACCTGCAAGTCCTTGTTAACTCTGGATTTTCAGCAATAGCAGCATTAGTTTGCTCTACAAGGAATTTATTTTGTTCTTCCTGAGGAATTTTTACTCCATCAGCCCTACCCTTCATATATTGAGGTCCTGCATAACGTGAAGAATAGATACCTGGAGCACCATTCAATGCATCAACACAAATTCCAGAATCATCTGCAATTACAGGTTCATGAACAATATCCCATAAAGCTTTTGCCTTTATAAGACTATTTTCAAAAAATGACTTTCCAGTTTCATCAGGATTAAAAACAATTCCTTCTTCTTTAGGAATCACAATATCAAAACCTGTAAATATACGGGCCATTTCTATTTTTTTATGTAAATTACCTGTTGCTAAATAAAGTTTCATAACGAGATATTAATTTCTATAAATAAAAATGTCTATACATAATAAAACTTCAGATTTTTTCTATTTCTTATTTTTCTTTGCTTTTAACCTTTTTTGTCTTATTTTTAGCATTTCACTTATAACCGAAGATTTCAAGGCTTTATCATCATAATACCTTACGATATTTATTGTTGTATGCAAGACATCTGCAATTTCTCTAAAAGTAGGAGCAACTTTTAATTTCGAATCAGCATTAAGTAAATCAGTGTTATTCTTCCATGTTGCATATTTTTTACTAAATCTAGAACTAATCAATTTTCTAAAAAAATCATCACAACCAGAATATTCTAACCTACGAAACCTTGTTGAATATTCAAATTTCGAATAAAAAGCATTATCCCTTGCTCTTTTATGTTTTTCTCTGGCAACAGATTTTCTTTTAAGAGTTAAAGAAAGCTCATCAATATACTTTTTCAATAAATCAAAACTAATACCTACAGCATCAGTAATATTGTATAAAATATCTTCCGTCAAATCATTGCAAGCTCTAAGCAAAGAAACAACAAGAGCCTTTATGCCTGTATCAACAATTCTTGCTTCATCATGTAAGTTCAACTTATTTATGGGACGCCAATCTGTAATATCATAAACATCACAATCAGGAACTTTTACTATAGCATCAGCTGTATAACTAACAGTTTTTTCAGCTACAAGTTCAATTAAATCATCGGCTTCATAATAACAATCTGTTTGTGTATAATTATCTAATTCTGCATAAGAAGCCAATATTTCTTCCTGGGTAAAACGACTAATTTCTAAATTAAATTTTTCTTTTATATTTCTTTTCAAATCTGCTCGCTTCCAATTCTTTCCATAAAAGAGCAAAGCATGCCCTAAATAATTGGAAAACGAACCTTTTCTTTCATCATAACTATCTATAAGAGCTCTAAAAGTTTTTATAGAATCCAGCAAAAAATCATGTAAATCGGTTGCTCTAAAAGTAGATAATTTGTATCGGTACGGACACCTTTCTATAAGCTTTATTAAATCAGCTATAAATTCGTCCTTATCAATAAGACCTTCCTTTACGTCCAAAATTAATTTTTGTAAATCGTCTTCATTCATAACAATAACCTTCTACTTAAAATTAAACCTATATTAAGCAGGGGTTATTGTTATAGCAAAATTACATAACTTTTGCAAATTCTTTTAAAATCATAGGAATAACATTTTCAATTTTACCTTCCATACTTAAACCAGCAGCATTTTTATGCCCTCCACCACCGAATTTCGCAGCAATAGCACTAACATCAACACTATCTCTTGAACGGAAGCCTGCTGTACAAGAATGTTCTGTTTCCTGTCTGACAAAAAGAACAGCTTCTACACCATCAACAGCAAGAAGAAGAGAATAAAGAGCATCTGAATCTCGTCCTTCTAAGCCATATTTTTTTGTATCTTCCATAGTTTCGTATGTAACACAAAGTTTATTATTATAATATCTTTCAACTCTAGAAAGCATCACTCCTAAAAGTTTTCTGGTAGAAAAACTTTTTCCGCTCGTCATTTCATCATATATCTTTCTAGGATTAGCACCAGCATCTACAAGACGAGCAGCAGCCCTAAATACTTCAGCAGAATCTTCCTTCAAAAATCTAAAATAGCCTGTGTCGGTTGAAAGGCCAAAGAACAAAGTTTTTGCAACTTCAGGAGTTGGCTTTCCTATAAGTTTTTCGTAAAGTTGCTGTACAAGACAGCAGGCAGCTGGAGCAGAAGAATCAATTATAGATTTTGCCCAACTTGCATCAGCTGTTTTATGATGGTCTACTATAAAAGTATCAAAACCCTTAAAATCTCCATCAATATCGCCAAGTCTTAAAAGTTCAGAACAATCAACTATTATAAGACCTGTTTCATCTCTTTCAAACTGAGTCATAAAAGGCATTGTATCAGAAAAAAGTTCAGCCTTATTTCTAATTTCAGGTCTTTTAAAAGGACCTGCTGAAAGCATTTGATATTCTTTTCCAAAATGCTCTACAATTGCAGCCATTCCAATACAACTAGATACACAATCACCATCAGGCTCTTTATGTCCAACAATAAGAAATGAAGAATGAGAATCTATAAAAGATTTAAATTCTCCAATTTGTTCTTCGCTTATAATAATCATGCTACCATACCTTTCTATACATAAAAAAAGTGCGTCCACTCAAACCTGAGCAAACGCACCTTTTAATAATATAAAGTTTCTCAAGTATATTTCTAAAGTAAATACCCTAGAAATATATCAAAACTACATATCAACTTCAACAGATTTAACACTCTCTGTATCAATCTTTATGTTGTGACTCAAAACACCCCAAGTCTTATCATTTCTATCAGTAGGAAGTGTAAGAATAACCTTATAGAATTCTCCTCCCTTCTTAAGAACTGTCATATATGGTGTTAACTGTCTTGTAAGCTGTCTAAATTCAAGCTGTGCTGGGCGATCCTTAAACCAAGACTTTGGAATAACAACCTGACCAACAGCTAATCCTGCCTTTGCATATTTTACAACATAAGCATCAACATGGTCATAAATTTTGTAAATAGTAACATTTACATAGCTAAGATCAGAAACATTGTCTTCATGCTGCCAATCTGCTGCAAATGTTGGTACCAACAAACACAACGCCATCAATGCCATAAAAAAAATCTTCTTCATATTTCCTTCCTTCTGGAGCTTCTCATGCATGGTTGAAAAACCGTAGCGGGAAAACAGTTATATAAGAGCCAGCATGATAGCCTTTATCGTGTGCTTTCTGTTTTCAGCCTGATCCCAAACTTTACTTTGAGCAGACTCAAAAACATCTTCTGTGACTTCCTGTTCCTTTACAGCAGGCAAACAATGTAAGAATATTGTTTTAGACTTCCCTGTCGCTGCCATAAGATCCCGGTTCACCTGGAAAGGGGAAAGCAATTGGGTACGTTCATCCTTGAGCGCTTCTTCTCCCATTGAAACCCATACATCAGTATACAAGCAATCTGCTCCTTTTACAACCGATTTTTTTTCTGAAATAGAAATTTTTGCTCCTGAAGCTGCTGCAAAAGGCTTACAGATATTAATTATATCCTCACTTGGGAAAAGCTCTTTTGGACTATAAATAGAAAAATTTATACCCAATTTTGCACAAATAAGCATAAGGCTTCTTGCAACATTATTCCGACCATCTCCACAGAAAGCAAGATGTAAGCCCTTAATTTCTCCAAACTGTTCTTTTAATGTCATTACATCTGCAAGAACTTGAGTTGGGTGATATAAATCTGTAAGACCATTTATAACAGGGATACCAGAATATTTAGCAAGGTCTGCAACATGTTCCTGCTTAAAGCCTCTAAACTCTATTGCACTAAACATTCTGCCAAGAACTCTTGCCGTATCCTTTACACTTTCTTTTCCACCAAGCTGAATGTCATCTGTAGACATAAAAACAGGGTGTCCCCCTTCTTCTCCAAAAGCAGTTTCAAAAGAAGAGCGAGTACGAGTAGAACGTTTTTCAAAAATCAGGGCTATTGATTTTCCAAGAAATCTCTGATGGATTTCTCCTTCATGAAATTGTTTTTTAACTAAAAAAGCATAATCCAATATTTGCAATATTTCTTCAGGACTATAATCAATCCAGTTAAGTAAAGACCTACCCTTAAAAGGAGAATCAAATTTTTCTATATCTATAGCCATTTCAAAACCTCTCAAATGTAAAAATATTAAAAATAATAAATCTCATTGTATATTTTTACATAAAAAATGTAAAGATATGCAAAAAAAATGTATAAAAATGAAAATATATTCTATTTTACAATCTTTCACCAGAAATAAAAAAGGCTCCTTTCAAAAAACACTTCAAAAAAGTGTAATTCAAAAGGAGCCTTTCCTTATTTTGCTTGCATTTATTTATTTAACAATTGAGAAAGCTTATCAAGACTATTTTTAGAAGGAGCTGCAGCAGCTTTTTTATTTTCAGACTGGATAGCAGAAAATACTTCTTGTCTAAAAACGCGTACATCTTTTGGAGCTTCAACACCAACTTTAACCTGGTCTCCATGAATCTCGATTATAGTCAATGTTATATCCTGACCTATCTTAATCTTCTCATCAATTTTTCGAGAAAGTATAAGCATGGGCTATTCCTTCTTTTTCTTCAAAGCATCCAATATACTATACTTAGTCGTCCATTTACTGTCTGACAAGATAGCTTGCATTGCCTTATTGTTAGTTCTATTTATAATAAGTGGACCCTGCAAGTTAGCTGTGATAGAAGAACCATCTTGAGGAATAGTTATTAATGCAAGAACATGAACTTCTGCTGGAGATACAATATCAATCTTAGCAAGTTCCTTGTCATCTACATCAACTTCATAATCACTACAAACTAAAAACGGGTCTACAACCAAAAACGCCAATTCGGCACTCTGAGTAGACTGAAGCCATACAAATGGTTTGTATTCGCTGTCTATAAGGGCATATTGAGTATATTCCTCAAAACCGAAAAGACCAGACGGGATAGATATTATATTAGCATTATCAACTTCTATAACACCCATCGATTTTGTTTTAACCTGCATTTAAAACTTCCTGTAATAACAATTACTTATTATCTTTAGCTTATTTAAGGTAATTCAAAAGAGTTGAAGAATACATTTGACTTGCACGCTTCAAAGTTGCCTGCTGCACGTAATCAAGCATCTTCATATCTGTTACAGCCTTTGTAAAATCCAAATCTCCTTCAGTAGAAATAAGCTGTGTAACATTCAAATTACTGTTTGAATTTCTTGCAATCTCATTTTGAGCTCTTTCATAAACAGAACCATTTTTAGCAATTTGAGATACAAGATTATTCAAACCACCATCAAGAGAAGATAAAACACGAGTTCCTATTGTTTCTGTATCACCAGAAAGCATAGCATTTCTAAGGGCAATTACACTATCAAATAATGAACCTCCTGAAACACGTGTACTTTCTCCAATATTATAAGGAGGACGCTGAGCGGCATCTTTTATAATACCAAGCTCATTTAATGTATTTCCTTCAATATCTTCAAGCCAAAGTTGTCTTGAATCTGTAGTCTGAAGATTTAATGCACTTGTAATAGGGTCTACACTAGCTTTTACTGCAACACCGCTATTATTAATCTTAGAAACAAGAGAATAAATATTATCGCCGGCTGCAATTTTTATTTCCTGTCCGTCAACAGAAACAACACCGTCTTCTTTAGCCTGCCAAGAAGTTGCATCTCTGCCACCAAAAAGCTGCTGAGGTTCTGCCCAGAAAACCCTGTTACCTGCATTATTTACATCAAGATAAGCATTTTCATCAACTTCTACCTGTGTTGAAAGCATATCTCCTGCATAACGAACATTAGCAATTAAAGGCTCTCCACTACCTGGAACATTTCCCATGTCAACTTCAAAAGCAGCTCCATGAGTTCTTGTACCTGCAAAAAGAGAATTACCATCAGGTCCTACGGCATTAGCATTCTGAATAAGCTCTTTTAAAAGCTCATCAACTTCACTTGCCATATTTTTCAAATCATCTTTTGTATTAATTCCATTAGCACCCTGAACGGCAAGTTCCCTTACTCTCTGCAAAACTTCAAGATTCTGCTGCATATAGCCTTCACGAACAGAAAGCTGGTCAGATAAAGTCTGACTATTTTTTTCAAATCTTGCAACTCTTTTCTGATATGACTGGTATCTTACAAGATGACCTGCAGCTAAAGGGTCATCACGAAGTTCCTGAATACGCTGCTGGCTTCCAATCTGATTGCTAACTTTATTCTGCCTCAACTCCTGTAATCTCAGGTTCAACTGAGTATCAGAATTTGTCATCTGTGAAGATATTCTATACATATTCTACCTCTTAAAAATCAAATTGAAAATCAAACACCCAAACGATTGATAACAGTATCAATCATTTGATCCATAACGGTTATAAGCTTTGCAGCAGCATTATATCCATGCTGAAATTTAATGATATCAGCAAGTTCTTCATCAATATTAACACCGCTTATACTGTCTCTAAGACCTCTTAAATCAGCCATTATAGCATTCTGACTTGAAACATTATTAGCAGCCTGCTCACCTTTTAAGCCAACATTTGTAACACTATTTGCAAAATAATCATCAAATGTTCTATCTTTACCAATCATAACTGGAGTGTTACGAATTGCAGCAATTTCAACAGCAGCCCTGTTATCACCTGTTTCTGCATATCCTAAAGTATTTGGAAGAGCTGCAGCAACACTATTAACATCAGTTCTTATACTTTCATTTACAGCAACATAACTTGCTGGATTTTTTACAGGAGCAACAGCAAACTGCACACCTTTTTCAGTATTAAGGGCATTAACTGCATCAGCCTGGGCAAAATCATAAGCATTTTCAGCTCCAGAACCTTTCAAAAGTCCTGCATAACCGGCAAGAAAATGTCCGCTATCTTCTACATGACGAATTACAAAATCAGGGTCTTCAACATTAGCAGAAGCTGTAGCTTTTAATGCAAGATGATTATTTCTATCAAGATAAGCCTTTACTTCAGCATTTGAATCATTAATGCGGTTAATAACGGCTTCAACCGTATCTGTAGCATGGTATTGAACTTCTACATTTCCACTTTTTCCAGAAAGGAGCATAGTTCCTTCAAGTCCAATTTGAGATGACTTAGCAAGTTCATTAGTTCCTGTAAAACGGAATACATAAGAAGTATCTTCTGCACCATCACCATTTCTATCATAATTACCATTTACGTTTGTAACAAATGGCTGCTGTGTAAAGAAATCAAGACCTGTTACATTATTTGCACCAACAGCATTGCGATGAACTTCATTAACTAAATCTGCAAAGTTCATAGTCATAGTATCAAGAGCTTGTCTTTCGCTTCTAACATCAACATCACGCAATTCTATTAAAGCACCAAGACTTCCACCTTCAAAATATGCATTATCGCCAGTATCAGCCCAAACTACTTTTGAATAACCGTCATTATCAATAACAGGCTCAACTTCGAATGAACGGGCAATATTTCCCTGAACAAGAACCTTTCCATTAACATGTACCATAAATTCATCAGAATCTCTGTTACTGCTTGTTATATTTACCAATTTTGAAAGATTATCAACAAGCTTGTCACGTCTATCCATTAAATCGTTAGGATTATCACCCAAGCCTTTTGACTCTACAATGTCTTTATTCAAGGCTGCAATCTGCTTTGCATAATCATTAACCTGCTTAACAGTGCCTTCAATATCGCCATTCAAAAGAGTTCCTATTCCAGCAAGGCTTTTATCTCTCTGCTGAATTGCAGTTGTTAAAGACTCAGAACGGGTAACAATAGCCTGACGAGCAGACTGTTCATCAGGATACATAGAAAGTTCCTGCCATGCGTCCCAAAACTGATCCATGTTAGTACGGATTGAAACTTCAGCAGGTTCATTATAAATCTGCTCAAGCATCATATAGTATTTATCTCTTGTTTCCCAGTAACTTTCCTGACTTGCCTGAGCAGTAATTCTCTGGTCAAGCTGTTCATCTCTTACACGGGAAATACTTTCTATTGTAACACCCTGCCCTATTTGACCAGGAGTTTCTGCTCTTGTTAAATCAGGACGATATAAAGGGTCAAATGTTCCAAGTTGAACACGCTGTCTGGAATAGCCCTCTGTATCTGCATTTGAAACGTTATGGCTTGCAGTATTTATAAGCTGGTTATGAGCCATAAGACTTCTTTTGCCAATTTCTATTCCACCAAAAGTAGACATCTTTTTACTCCTCTAATTTCTCAAAAGCTATTTTTAGAATACTTTGTCAATGACAAGACTTTGAACATTCGGTTTTGCCATTTTTCCATATTTGTTGTATACAGTATTGCGTCTTTGAGGCACAATTTTATCGAGAACCCCCTGTAAAAAGCCATTTGCAGCAGCTACATAAACACGCAATGCATTATTTTCAATTTTTGAACGAGCAAGCTTTGTTCTAACTTGAGAAAAAACATCGCTTACTTTCTTCTCGCCATATAAAAAAGCCCTTTCTTCATAGGTAAGAACTAAAGGCTCCTTATCAGAATTTTCTTCACTTGATTCTTTATCTGAAACGACGTCTTCTTTAGATAAAGTTTTTTCTGCCTCTTTCTTTGTATTATCATCATCTATAATATCATTAGAAGCCTTAGCAAAAAAAATTACGGCATAAGGATTTACTTCACTTTCAGCCTTTACACTATCTGACTTAGCCTTATTTTCTACCACTTCTACGGAAGCTACAATTCCATTAGCAGCATTCATATCAGGACTAGAATTTTCAGTTTCAAGATTTTCGTTCTCAAGATTTTCAGACTGCTTATCAAGACCACGCATTTTTACGGCAGTCTCCATTTCAAGATTCATTCTTTTATCTTCAAGTTCCATAAATCTTGATGACAAACGATCCATTTTTTTCATGGAATTTTCCAAATCTATCCAATCTTTAGCAGCTACCGTATCATGGATAGCAGCCTGTCTAACTAGGATAGAATCAAGTACAGCATTTTCCGCCTTTAACACTTTCAACATTGCAGACATTTTCTGCTTTCCAGACATAATACACTCCAGCTAAAGATTTCTTTATAAAAAACAATCTCCTTTTGTATATCGGAAAGTTCAAGATGACACTTTATACAGGTAAAATAAAAAAAAGAAAAGAAAAAAGATGATGTGTATAAAATAAAAAAGGTCAAGCTCTTTTGCTTGACCAGTTCTTAGTTTTGCGTCCGACGCGACTCGAACGCGCGACCTACGGATTCGAAGTCCGTTGCTCTATCCAGTTGAGCTACGGGCGCATACCTTTAGGTAAAAATAAAGGGTGCCTAGTGGGGTTCGAACCCACGACAACCAGATCCACAATCTGGGACTCTACCGCTGAGCTATAGGCACCACATAAGTGATGTTTAGATATTAACAGACGACAAAAAAAATGTCAACAGCTAAAAACTAAAAATTTCACATTTTTTTTATTTTTTTTGTTATCTTCGCTTATAAGGCTCTAAAATTGAAACAACATCAGCTGGCATACTAGATAAATCTAAGCCTTTCGTAGCATTATCTGAAAGTAGTTCTATCTCATTATTAATAACATGCCTTTTTAATATAAAAATCTTCACAATTGCTTCGGCTAAATCAGCCGGTCCTTCTCCACTTTTATAACCTGCAATATATGTAATATTACAATTATGTCCGTCTGATAAAGAATTTGGAAGAATTATAAGCTTTGATTCTCCATTATCAAGTTCTGGTTTAGCAGCAATTTCTTTTTGCTCTACAGTATCAAAGCAAGAAAGAACTACTTGAATAGGATATTCATAAGGTATTATTATTCCCTTAGCCGGTAAAACTTCCTCTGTAATCTTTCTCAGACTTATAATTCTTGAAATATGATGTTCTACAGCTAAATGAGAACTATTTAGCAGCATTTCGTCCATAGGACGAGTTTGTTCATCAAGATTAAGAATTGATTTTAATGTATTATAAGGAAGAAAAAGATTGTGACGTACATATCCATTTGTAAAATCGACGGTACCATCAATATCAATCGTTTCATCGACTTTATCTTCAAAATATTCAACCTTCGTTTCACCCATACAAAAAACTCCTTTATACTTAACTTGACAAACTCTCCCACAGACATAACTATGTTACAAAACTATATCAACTCCCCTTAGAGGGGAATTGATACGGTGTGCATAACAATTGTATAAGTCTGATTAATTTAATTATAACACCAGATTATTTTTTTCGCTTGTATAGACAGAAAAAATGTCGTATATTCTTTATATTATGCTAGATAAGATGCTGACTTTCATATTTGGTTCACAACGTGAAAGAGATGTAAAACAGTTACTTCCGATTGTTGCCAAAGTCAATTCAAAAGAAGAATGGGCAAAAAGCCTCACTGCAGAACAGTTTCCAGAACAGACAAAACTTTTTAAAGAGCGTCTGGCAAAAGGCGAAACACTGGACGATATTCTTCCAGAAGCTTTCGCATTAGCAAGAGAAGCCGCCTACAGAGTATTGGACCAACGTGCTTATGACGTTCAGATAATGGGTTCACTCGTACTTAATTCAGGTCGTATTACTGAAATGAAGACTGGTGAAGGTAAAACGTTAATGTGCGTTGCTGCAGCTTATTTAAACAGTTTAAGCGGTAAAGGTGTTCATATAGTTACAGTAAATGACTACCTTGCAGAACGTGATGCTAACTGGATGCGTCCAGTTTATGCATATTTAGGTCAGACAGTAGGTTCTATCCTTTCAAATATGGATAATGAAGCTCGCAAAGCTGCCTATAATTGCGATATAACATATGGTACCAATAACGAGTTTGGATTTGACTATCTTCGTGATAATATGCAAGTCGACGCCAAAGGCAAGGTACAAAGAGGCTTTAATTTCTGTATCGTCGATGAAATTGACTCTATCTTGATAGATGAAGCTCGTACTCCATTGATTATAAGTGGTGCCGGCGAAGATGATACATTCAAATATAGAGAAGTTAATAAATACGTAAACTTATTTACAGAAGTAGAAAAAGACCCTGCAACAAATGACTATCCTGATGAAGTTGAAATGACTCCAGAAGAAAGACAAGCCATGAAAGGTGACTATAAGCTCGATGAAAAGAGCCGCCGTGTATCTTTCACTGACAAGGGTATGAATAAGATTGATGAGATTCTTCATCAACACAACCTTATTCCTGCAAATACTTCGGTATTCGATGAAGAAAACTTTGATTACGTTCACTACTTCACACAGGCAATTCGTGCTCATAAGCTCTATCATATAGATGTAGATTATGTTGTAAAAGATGGTGCCGTTCAGATTGTCGATGAATTTACAGGTCGTATTCTTGAAGGTCGTCGTTATGGTGACGGACTTCATCAGGCTATAGAAGCAAAGGAAAATATCAAGATTGCCCAGCGTAACCGCACAATGGCTACAATCACTTTCCAGAACTTCTTCCGTATGTACACAAAGCTTTCTGGTATGACTGGTACAGCCGAAACAGAAGCCGTTGAATTCTATAAGATTTACAAGCTTGATGTAGTTGTAATTCCTACAAATAAACCTGTACAGCGTATAGATGAAAATGATGAAGTTTATCTTAATGAAGAAGATAAATGGAATGCTATTGTAAAAGAAGTTGACAAGGTTCACAAAAAAGGTCAGCCAGTTCTTATTGGTACAGTTTCCGTTGAAAAATCAGAACACCTTTCTCGCCTTCTTATGCAGCATGGTATTCCTCATGAAGTTTTGAATGCAAAAAATCATGCTCGTGAAGCTATGATTATTGCAGAAGCTGGTGCTAAGGGTGCTGTAACAGTTGCAACAAACATGGCTGGTCGTGGTACCGATATTAAGCTTGGTGGTTCTCCAGAAATGAGAGCCAGAAAGAGATGCGGAACAGAAGCCAGTCCTGAAGAATACAAAGAAGCTCTTAAAATCGAGATGGAGCAGTACAAAAAAGACTATGAAGAGGTTAAATCTCTTGGAGGTCTTTATGTAATTGGTTCTGAACGTCATGAATCACGCCGTATCGATAATCAGCTTAGAGGACGTTCTGGACGTCAGGGTGACCCTGGACGCTCAAAGTTCTATATAAGCATGGACGATGATTTGATGAGATTGTTCGGCGGTGAACGCATGAAGAATCTTATGTCAAAGATTGGTATGCAGCCAGGAGAGCCTATTGACCACCCATGGCTTAACAAGGGTATCGAAAGAGCTCAGAGAAAGGTTGAAGAAAGAAACTTTGAAATAAGAAAACATTTGCTTGATTATGATGATGTTCTTAATGAACAAAGAACTATTATCTATGAACAGCGTGATGAAATTCTTGTTGATACAAATCTCAAAGAACGTGTTATGGCAACAGCAAGTGATGCTCTTGACGATTTCTTCGATGATTATGAAGAAGCTGAAAAGCATCATGTACAGAATGCAAAAAATTCTCTTGTAGACCGTATTGCTTTAACATTTGGTATACAGGTACCTTATGAAATGCTCAAGAAAGAAACAATTCTTGACCTTCTGAAAAAAGATGTTGAATCAAAAGAAGCTCTTATTGGAAAAGAAAACCTGAATATGTTCATTCGCTATCAATACATTCAGATGATTGACCGCAAATGGCTTGACCAGCTTGAAGAACTTGATACTTTAAGAGAGGCTGTACACCTTAGAAGCTATGGTAGCAAGAATCCTCTTACTGAATACAAGATTGATGGCTTTAACCGCTTCGATGAAATGCTTGAAAAAATTCGTATTGAAATTGCAAGCAGAGTATTCAAAGTAAGAATTCAGATTGCACCACCAGAAGCTCGTGCTCAGCAGATTGCTCAACAGCAAAGACAGCAAAAGCAGGTAACTGCACAGCATAGCCAGGCTTCAAGTGCTTTCAACAATGCACAGGCTCAAGCTCAGGCAAGTTCTGTTATGAACTCTGCAAGACAGGCTAAAGGTGTAACTCTTGTAAGAAGAGCACCTAAGATTGGTAGAAATGACCCTTGTCCTTGTGGTTCTGGAAAGAAATACAAGAACTGTCATGGTAAAAATGCATTTTAATCTTAAATAGCTGAAAAGCTAAAAAAAGCAGCTTCAAATGAAGCTGCTTTTTTTTATTTCTCATTGAATTATTTTACTTGATAAGCCATTCCTGTGATTCCTGGAATTCCATGTCTACTCCATGGTAATATTCTATAATCAGCAGTTCCTAGTATTCTATTTTTATTTACATATTGAGGTTCAATATTTGTATAATAAGTTACAGAATAATCATCATAAGGACTGATTGAAACTAATGACTGTGTATAAGAATGTCTCATATCAAGAGAATTAAAGCGATTATCACCCATCATAAAATAGCAATTCTCTGGTATATAACTTGCATTTCCATTTTCATCATTTGCAGGGAATACAGGCATATTTCTCTGATCCATTATCATTACATATAAGTTAAGCTTCTGAGCTTCTTCAAGACATGCAATTCTGTATTCATCATTTTGCCATGAAGCAGAAGGTACTTTTGCCAATAAAAGCTCTGTATTACGCACTACAAGCCGACCAAGCTGAAGCTTTATCATAAGATTAAGACGGAAAGCTGCATCATCATATACATTGCCTGCAACAAGCTCACCATTCAAGCATTGTGCAGCAGCTTTTTTATCTATCCAATCTGTCATAAAGGCTGTAAACCATTGAGAGCCACCTTCAACAGCTAAAAGCTTTCTTGTGAATGCATCATTTTGGCTAAACAGAATATTTTCAAACATATCTGAGTTGGCAAACAGAGAATGTAAAGAATCAGAATCTACACTTATTTTATTAGGATTAAGGGAAGAAAATCTTTCTGCAAGAAGCTGACATTCTTCTTTTACAGCAGCAACATCAAGATTCTTTCTTTCTTTTTCACAAGCAATCATTGTTTCATATTGTTCAGAACTAAGAGGGAATACCTGAATATTATTCTGTAGTTTTTGAGCTACAGTATTTAGATTCCATGCAGCCCAAAGTCCATCGTCTTCTACAGGAGTAAACTCCTCATTACCAGCTGTTCTGTGATATAAAACCCCATCCTGCATTACTAGCTGTTCACCTGGAACACCTACAATTCTTTTTACAAGAGGGTCTGCCTTTGGCTGTCCCATATCATCTACATTTAGATTTACTTTTGTAAGCGTTATCATAAAAACAAAATTAGAAAGAACTGTTTTTACTTCTGAGCTACGGTCATTTTTATAATGAGGGTTTCTAAAGACTACTATATCTCCTCTCTTATAATTACGCTTTACAGGTATTCCAACTTCTGATAAAGGAAATTTTGGTCCCGATAAGAACTTAAACACCACAACTCTGTCTTTTACTAAAAATTCAGGCACCATAGATTCTGATGGAATCTCATAAAGCTGGACTATAAATATATTCAAAATAAGAACAAGACATACAGCTTGGACAAGAGCATCTACCCATTCAAGGAAATATAAAACACCTCTTTTTACGCTTTTATCTTTTTTATTTTTTTCAGCTTCATCTTTCCATTTTGGCTCCATAACAAAAGCCCTCTTCGGGTTCAAATAAAACTGAACACATAAAGATAAAACAATACAGATTATCCATAATAAAGCTGAAAATAAATCCAATATATAATTTGTATTTGCACTACCTGCCCTTCTGATTATAAAAGAAGCAAATTGCACGTACATAAGATACTGGCTTAAATATCTAAGCACACAAACTGTTTTATAGGTATTCTTTTTCTTAAGGAGAAAGTATGCAGATATTATTGCTATAGAAAAAACTAGCGATAGCGGAAACGCTACGATAGAAACATCATTAACAAATACAATATTTAAAAGACTGAATATTGTAGAAGCAATCGCAAGAGCAATTATAAAATAAGAAAGCTTTCTTTTCATACTTCCATAAATTATAACAAAAAAAGCATGGCTATGCTATATACGCTGTAGCAGATATATTTTTTTTACGCTATACTTCTAGCCTATGACTGTTACATATTTAGGCAAAGTCGGAGAACTTACATTAAAGGGAAGTAATATTAAAGAATTTGAAAAGAAGCTTGTTGCAAATGCAAAGCTCGCCCTTGGTTCTGTAGACGCAGAAGTACAAATCCGTTCAGGCCGTCTTTATATAGATTGTGCTGAAGAAGCATGTGAAGCTGTAGAATTTGCTCTATCTCACTTATTAGGTATTACCGGCTGGGCAAAAACTACTGTTTGCGAAAAAACAATGGATTCTATAAAGCAGGCTGTAATGCAAGAAGCTCTAAAGGCAAAAGACAGAGGCTGCAAAACTTTTAAGATAGAATCACGCAGGAGTGACAAAAGTTTTCCTCTTAATTCTTATGAAATTAATTGTGAAGCTGCGGGCGATATTTTTGATAATAATATTATGGCAGTTGATGTTCATAAGCCTGATGTAATAATTACTGTTGAAGTCAGAGAAAGATGCTTTGTATATTCAAACAGTGAAAAAGGCAGACGAGGTCTTCCTGTAACAACAAGTGGAAAAGGTCTTTTACTTCTTTCAGGAGGAATTGATAGCCCTGTTGCCGGTTACAGAATGATGAGAAGAGGCATGAAAGTTGAATGCGTTTATTATCATTCTTATCCTTATACTAGTGAGCAGGCTCAGCAGAAAGTTGAAAAGCTTGCTGAAATCTTAGGTAACTATGGACTTGATACACATTTGAATGTTATTCCTTTTACAGATGTTCAAATGCAGATTAAAGCAAAAGCTCCTGTTGCCTATAGTACTTTAATGTTAAGAATGTGCATGATGAAAGTTGCTAATCTTCTTGCAAAAAGGATTGGAGCTGATTGTATCATTACAGGAGAAAGCTTAGGACAAGTTGCAAGTCAGACTATTCAAAACATGACTGTAACAGAATCTTGTTGTGAATATCCTTTACTCCGCCCTCTAGTAGGCTTAGACAAGGAAGAAATCATTGCAACAGCAGAAGAAATAGGTTCTTATGAAACTTCAATTTTACCTTATGAAGATTGCTGTGTATTATTCAGCCCTAAGCACCCAGTTCTCAGAGCAAGTGTAGAAGAAGCCCAGCAGATTTATAAAGATATGCAGATAGACGAGCTTATACAAAAGTCATTTGATGAAAGAAAAGTAATCTGGTTTTCTGCTCATAATTACATTGCAAAGAATTTCGGAGGCAATGAAGCTAAGCTTCAGAAAGATTATTTTGCAGATGGTGACTATAAATAATAACCATCTAAATAATTTTATAGTTAAATAAAAAAGAGGTCTGTTACTTGATAACTTTAGTATCTAAG